>CANHSE010000019.1 GCA_947463025.1 Comamonadaceae bacterium | reverse complement strand
CTTCACATGCACCGCCTTCGCGAAGGGGCACAGGTTCAAGCCAATGACCGCGCGCTCCAGCCAACGCCGAGTCTCGCTCGCAACCTGGGCGTCGGGGACTTCCATCGATGAAATTCTAAGGTGCGGGTTCTAAGACGTACTGGCAAGTCGCTGCATGTGCAACCGACCCAGGGTACGGGCCAGCACCAGGCCCGTGACAGCGCAACCCGCCATCACCACCCAGCTGAAGGACCAACCGCCCGTGCGCGTGGCGACCCAGGCCACCACCGGTGGCCCGACGAACTGACCCAGGCTCGACCACTGCTGCATCCAGCCCACCGTGGTCGACACGGTGCCCGCACTGGGCGCGACCCGTACCGCCTGCGCAAACAAGGTGCCCGGGACCAAACCGCCGAACGACGAAAACAGCAGCACCGCCACAAACGGCCCCGCCACCGCGAGTCCACCCGCGGGCCAGACCGGCGCATACATGAACACACTGGCCAGGGCCATCACCGCATAGCCCGTTTGCAGCAATCGCTGCGGCGAGGCGCCCCGCTGCAAGAGGCGACCGGCGCCGATCGTGCCCACCATGTTGATGCCGGCGGCGACCGAAGTGGCCAGCCCCGTCCAACCAGGGGCCAGACCGGCCTGCGCATAGATTGAAGGCAAGAAGCCCACCACCGACAACCACTGCGCCGAATACACGGCAAAGGCCGCTGCCACCAGCCAGGGCCCCGGCGCGCGCAAGGTCTCGCCCAGACGCGCCTGCCACGCACTCGGTGCGCGTGAAGCCGCGGCCGGATCCGCCGGCAGCACGCGCCACAGCGCGATCGCGAGTGCGGCCGACAGCGCGCCCGTGAGCCACCACCAGGCGGGCCAGCCCCAAGTAGCGATCCAGGGCGGGCCCACCAGCAGGGCCAGCGCCGTCGCCACCGGCATATAGGCCGCCCAAGCCCCCATGCGCGCATCGAGCTGGTCGGCGGGGACGATGCGCCGGATCAGGCTGGGGCCCGGCGTGATGGCCAGCAGAAAGCCCAGCCCCTCGATGCCACGCAAGGCGAGCAAAATCACCGCATCGTGGGTGAAGCCTGCGGCCAGGCTTGTGAGCGACACCAGGGTGAGGCCCGCCACCATCACGCGCCGTAGACCCAAGCTATCGGCCGCCAGGCCCACCGCCAGCCCCAGGCTCATGCCGGCCAGTTGCACCATCGAGATCAAGAAGCCCGCCTGCACCAGGCTGATGTCCAGGGCCTCGCGCAAGGCCGGCAAGGCTGGCGGCAACTTGCCCACGTGGATGGCGCCGCACACGCCCGCCACGATCACCAGCAGGGAGCGGTCGATGCGCGCGGTCATGCGTCCAACAGCTTCAGCCCGGTGAGCCGCGTGTGCTCGCGCGCCGCAAAGCGATCGGTCATGCCCGCGATGTAGTCCGCGATGGCGCGTGGCAAATCCGCTTGCTGCGCGTAGGCCGCCGGCATTTCGCCAGGCTGCGCGCGATAGGCCTCGAACAAGGTCTGCACCACCTGCTGCGCCTGCCCGGTGGTCTGCATCACCTGCGGGTGGCGATACAGATTACGAAATAAAAATTGCTTGAGGGCATCGGAGCGCTCACGCATCGGCGCGCTAAAGGCCACGAGCGGCGGCGCGTGACGCACGGCATCCGCATCGGCCGGCGCGGCCTCGCGCAGGGCCGCAGCGGTGGCATCGATCACGTCGTGCACCTGCGCACTGAGCATCAGGCGAATCGCCTCGTACAACAGGCGCCGGCCGACCAAGTGCGGGTGCGCCGCCAGCGCCGCGCGGCGATAGCCATCGAACAGCGATACCTGCTCGAGTTGTTCGAGTGTGAGCAGGCCCGAGCGCACGCCGTCGTCGATGTCGTGCGCGTTGTAGGCGATCTCGTCGGCCAGGTTGCACAACTGCGCCTCGAGACTGGGCTGCGTGCGCGCCAGAAAGCGGTGCCCCACCCCGCCGGGCTCGCGCGCCTCGAGGGCCTGGGCGTGGTTGCGCGAGCAGTGCTTGAGGATGCCCTCGCGCGTCTCGAAGGTGAGATTCAAGCCGTCGAACTGCGGGTAGCGTTCTTCGAGCTGGTCGACCACGCGCAGGCTTTGCAGGTTGTGCTCGAAGCCGCCGTGGGTCGCCATGCACGCATTGAGCGCATCCTGACCCGCGTGGCCGAAGGGGGTGTGGCCCAGGTCATGGGCCAGGGCGATGGCCTCGACCAGGTCCTCGCACAGGCCCAGGGCTCGGGCGATGGAGCGCCCCAGCTGCGCCACCTCGATCGAATGCGTCAGGCGCGTGCGAAACAGATCGCCCTCATGGTTCAAGAACACCTGGGTCTTGTAGACCAGGCGGCGAAAGGCAGTGGAATGCACGATGCGATCGCGATCGCGCTGGAACTCGGTGCGGTGCGGCGTGGCTTGCTCGGGGTAGCGACGGCCGCGACTGCGCTGCGGGTCGCTGGCGTAACGCGCGAGGGTCATGCGGGCAGTCCTGAGGGCTAGGCCCGCGCGCTCACGCGCAGCAACGCGCGATCACCTTGGCCACCAGGGCATCCGGCGCCGACCGCACCGTCGCACGGCCCGGCCCGTCGATCACAACGAAGCGGATCTCGCCAGCCTCGGCCTTCTTGTCCAGGCGCATCAAGGCCAGGTAACGATCGACCCCCAGGGGCGGGCCCTGAATGGGCAGGCCGGCCTGGGCGATCAGACGGCTGCAGCGCGCGACAAAGGCGTCATCGACGCCGCCCAACTCGCGCGAGAGGTGCAACGCCATCACCATGCCGCAACCCACCGCCTCGCCATGCAGCCACTGACCGTAGCCCAGGCCCGCCTCGATGGCGTGGCCAAAGGTGTGGCCGAAATTGAGGATGGCCCGCAGGCCCGACTCGCGCTCGTCCTGGCCGACGACATCGGCCTTGATCTCGCAGCTGCGGCGCACCGCGTGGGCCAGCGCCTGCGCGTCACGCGCCATCAGCGCCGGCAGGTTCGCTTCGATCCAGTCCAGGAAGGCGATGTCGGCAATGGGCCCGTACTTGATCACCTCGGCCAGCCCCGCGCTCAGCTCACGCGCCGGCAGCGTGCGCAAGGTGGCCAGGTCACACACCACCATCTGCGGCTGGTAGAAGGCGCCGATCATGTTCTTGCCCAGGGGGTGGTTGATCGCGGTCTTGCCGCCCACCGAAGAATCGACTTGCGCCAGCAGCGTGGTGGGCACTTGGACGAAGGGCACCCCCCGCATGTAGGAGGCCGCCGCAAACCCGGTGATGTCGCCCACCACCCCGCCGCCCAGGGCGTAGAGCACCGTTTTGCGGTCGCTCGCCCGCTCCAGCAGGGCATCAAAAATCAGGTTGAGGGTCGCCCAGTCCTTGTAGGCCTCGCCGTCGGGCAGCGCCACCACGCTCACCTGGGCGTAATGCGGCTGCAGGGCGGCCTGCAGGGCGCTGGCGTACAGCGGCGCCACGGTGGTGTTGGTCACGATCAGGGCCGCGTGCGCGCGCGGCAGACCCAGGCTGCCGATGCGCCCGATCAGGCCGTCTGCGATGTGGATGGGATAGCTGCGATCCCCCAGGTCGATGCGGACTTGCTCCGCGGCTGCGTTCGCCGTCATCGCCCAAGTGTAAGGGGGCCGCCGCTCAGGCAGCCGGACGCACGCCCGCCAGCTCCAGCTGCATCACGATCACATTGAGCAGGGCCTGCAGACTCGGTCGGGCACAGTCCACGGTCAGGTGAGCGGCTTCGCGGTACAGCGGGTCGCGCTCGGCGTTCAGGGTGCGCAAACGTTCGAGCGGATCATCCACCTGCAGGAGCGGCCGGTTGCGGTTCTGACGCACACGCTGCAGCACCTGCTCGGGCGAGCTGCGCAGGTACACCACATGGGCGGCCGCGCGCAGGGCCTCGCGGTTCGCGGCGCGCAGCACTGAGCCTCCGCCGGTGGCCAGCACCAGACGACCGGCCTGGGCCTGGCGGGCCAGGTCTTCGATCGTGGCCTGCTCGATGTCGCGAAAGGCCCCCTCGCCCTGCTGCTCCCAGAAGGCACGGATCGGACAGCCCAGGCGCTCTTCGATGACATGGTCCGAATCGACAAAGTCCATCCCCAATCGGCGCGCCAGCAGCTTGCCGATGGTTGTCTTGCCGGAACCCGGAAGGCCGACCAGTGCGATGGAAGTCAAGGAAGGGACGCCCGAAACGAAGAGAGGTGCCGCAGGGCGCGGCGGGCGTCGATGATACCTGCGCCTTATCGCGTGCCCATCCGCTCGGAAATCATACGGGGCGTGATGAAGACCAGCATCTCCTGCTTGTTGCTCGAGCGCTGGCGGTTCTTGAACAGATTACCCACGCCCGGCAGATCACCCAGCACGGGCACGCGGGCCTCGTTCTCGGTCTCAGTCAGTTCGAAGATGCCCCCGATCACCACGGTGCCACCGTTCTCGACCAGAACCTGCGTCCGTATGTGCTTGGTGTTGATCGCGATGCCGGCGGCGGTGGTCTCGCCGCGGCTGTCCTTGTTGATCGTGAGATCGAGAATGATGTTGCCCTCGGGCGTGATCTGGGGCGTGACCTCCAGCTTGAGGGTCGCGCGGCGGAAGGCCACGGCCGTGGCGCCGCTGGAGGTGGCCTGCTGGTAGGGAAACTCGGTGCCTTGCTCGATCAGGGCCTTAGTCTGGTCAGCGGTGACGATGCGCGGGCTGGACACCAGCTTGCCCTTGCCATCGGCCTCCAGGGCCGACAGCTCGAGATTCAGGAAGCGGTTGGCCGACGAGCTGAACAGCGAGATGGCGAAGGTGGCCGGCGTGAAGCCGGCCAGGCCCACCGCCGGCAGGTTGACGAAGCGGGTATCGGCCCCGGCGCTGACGGGTAATGTCTCACCGGTGCTACCGGTCAGGGCGTTGTAGGAGGCGCCCAGGCCGATGCGGTTGTTGGAGCCCAGCGGTATGCCCGGCTCTGCCCCGCGGACGCCGCGCAGATCCTGGCCGCCCAGGCGCACGCCCAGCGATTTGCCAAAGGTGTCGGAGGCCTCGACGATGCGCGCCTCGATCAGCACCTGGCGCACGGCGACATCGAGCTTGGCCAGCAGCGACTGCACGCCCTCCAGGCGGACGCCGATGTCGGTGACGAACAGCTGGTTGGTGCGAGGCTCGGCGATCACACTGCCGCGGTTGCTCAGGATGCGATTGGCAGGCGGGCCGGCCATGAGCTGCGCGGCGACATCTGCCGCCTTGGCGTAATTGAGCTGGAAGGCCTGGGTGCGTACCGACTCGAGGCCCTGCAAGGCCACCCGCGCCTCGAGCTCGAGCTTTTCGCGGGCGGCAATCTCGTCCTTGGGCGCGATCCACAGCACGTTACCGGACTTGCGCATGCCCAGGCCCTTGGCCTGCAAGATGATGTCCAGCGCCTGGTCCCAGGGCACATCGCGCAGTCGCAAGGTGAGCGAGCCCGAGACCGAGTCGGAGGTGATCACGTTGAACTGGGTGAAATCGGCAATCACCTGCAGCAGCGCCCGCACCTCGATGTTTTGAAAGTTCAGCGACAACTTCTCGCCCACATAACTGGCCCCCTGCGCCGCGGAGTTGGCCGAGGCGCGCTGCGGCCGCACCTCGACGACCAGCTGGGTGTCGCTCTGATACGCGCTGTGCTCCCAGGCCCCGCGCGGCTCGATGACGAGCCGTACGCGGTCGCCGGCTTGCTGGGCGGTGATGGTCTGCACGGGGGTGGCGAAGTCGGCCACGTCCAGCCTGCGGCGCAGGCCTTCGGGCAGGCTGGACTTGAGGAACTCGACCACCAGGTTCTGGCCCTGCTGGCGGATGTCCACACCGACCTGGCTGCTGGCCAGATCCACGATCACACGGCCCGCGTTGTCGGGGCCGCGCCGGAAATCGAGGTCCTTCAGGGGCAAGGCCTCGCGGTTACGGCTTTCGGCAAAGACCGCGGGGATGGCCGCGACCTCAAGGGGCGCGGCGGTCGGTGTCATGACCACCAGCAGCGAGCGGCCCTCCACCTGCAAGGCGTAAGGGACGGGGGCCTTCAGGTTGATGACCAGGCGAGTGCGTTCGCCGGACTGCACGACCTGCACCGAACGCACATGGCCTTGCTGGATATCGACCGACGGTCGGCCCATCGCATTGACCGCGCCCGGCAGGTCCAAGGCGATGCGCGCCGGCGACTGCACGGCGAACGAGGCGGGCAAGGCCTGGAGCGGGCGGGACAAGACGATTCGCACGACCTCCGAGCCAGGATGCAGGCCCCCCGTGATCGCCTCGATCGCCAGGGGTGCCACGGCGCGTGCGGATGCCTCCTGGGCGATGGCGACCGGTGCGATGAAGGCCAGCAGCAGCGCCCACGGCGCCAGGCAGGCCGCCAGCCGTCTGCGGGCCAGGGGGCTGATGGGACACAAGCAGATCATGGGCGCTCCTCCTGCAACTGCAGCGAGGCAGCGCGTTCCGTCCATTCGCCTGAGGCGTCCTGCACGATCTCGCGCAGGAGTACCTGGGTATCGGTGATGCGGATCACCTTGCCGTAGTTCTGGCCCAGGTAAGCGCCGGGGCGCACCGAATGGACCAGACGATCGATACGAATCAGGGCGACGGGCTGACCCTGGCGCATCAGACTGCCCACCAGCGTCATGGCATCCAGCGGGACCGCCTCCAGGGGCTGCCGGGGGCGGGCCAGTTCGGGCTTGAGCAGGGCAGAGCCCAGAGGTTGCGTTGAATCGCGGCGCAAGGCCGCGGTGAGCTTCTGGCTGTCAAACGGGTCGGCCGCCGAGGCGGGGCGGTAGGCCTGCGGGATGTAGGGCTTGGGCTCGGGCAGCGGCGTCACGACGTGACGCGCCTGGGCGCGTTGCTGGGTGATCCAGTCTTGGACAGATTCGGGGCGGGTGTCGCTGCAGGCAATCAGCAGCAAGCTGAGTCCGCCGCTGGCCAGCGCAGTGTGCAGACGGTTCATTGGGCACGTGCTCCAGAGGCGGCGGCGCTGGGGCCTGCAGCCTTGCGCTGCGCGCTGATTTCGTCGGGATCGAGGTAGCGGAAGGTCTTGGCGGTCGCCTCCATCACCAGGGTGCCATCGCGCGCAGGCGTGAGCGTGAGATTGCTCAGGGTCACGATGCGCGAGAGGTGAGCGATGTCGGCGGCAAAGGCGCCCACATCGTGATAGCGGCCGGTGACCTTGAGCGCGATGGGCAGTTCGGCGTAGTAGGCCTTGACCGACACCTGGCCCGGTCGAAACAAATCGAAATGCAGGCTGCGCGCCAACCCAGCCTGGTTGATGTCGGAGAGCAAGGCATCCATCTCGGCCCGGCTGGGCAACTGCTTTTCCAGCTGGGCCACTTGCTGCTGCACCTGTTCGCGTTGGCGTTTCAAGCCCTCGAGATTGAGAGCCTGCGGCAGCTTGCGCAAGAAATCGGCCCGCAGGCTCGTCTCGCGCTCGCGCTCGACCTGCAGCTCGCCTGCGGCATCGCGGATGACCAGCACCCACAGCGCGGCCCCGATGGCCAGCGCCACGAGCACACACAGCAGCCCGCGCGGAAGCAAAGGCCACGAGGCCGGGTCGCGCGGATCCAGATCCAGAAACTGCTGACGAGCGCGCGCCAGCAGCAGCGCGGCGCGAGAGGCCTGTGCGTCGGTCGAGGCCATGGGGATCAGGTCCTGCCGGGTGAGGCGGTCTCGCCCACGCGCACCAAACGCACACGAACCTGAAAGTTGGCCACGCGGCGTTGCTCGCGGGGCCCCAGGTTGACGCTGCTGGCGACGATCTCGACAAGTTCGGGCTGAGCCAGCCAGGCGCTGCGATGGCCGAGGTTGCGCAGCATCTCGGAGACCCGCTCATTGGATTGCGCCACCCCCTGCAGGACGACGACCTGCGGGTCCTGACGCAAACCGGTCAGGTAGATGCCGTCAGGTAACTGCTCGACCAGCTCGCGCAGCAGGTGCACAGGCATGTTGCGGTCGGACTGCAAGTCCTCGACCGCCTGCTGCCGTGCGCGTAGCGCGGCGATCTCTTGGCGCAGGTGGATGATGTCCTTGATCTGGTTGTCCAGGCGCCGGATCTCGGACGCCAGGATGTCGTTGCGTTCGCGCTGGGCGGCAACGGCAGCTGCCTGCGCAAGGTAGACCGCACCCGCCACCACAGCGCCCGAGGCGACCGACAGGGCCAGCATGAAGAGGAAGCGCTCTCGGCGGCGCTTGCGCGCGGCTTCGCGATGGGGCAGGAGGTTGATGAGGATCACGACAGAAACCGGCGCATGGCCAGACCACAAGCGGTGAGATAGGACGGCGCCTGGCTGCGCAGCGTTTCGGGGATCACCCCACCGGCGGGGCCCATGCCCTCGAAAGGATTGACCAGGCTGCAAGGGAAAGACGTCAGACGGGCCACGGCCTGAGGCAGGCCTGGCAGACCTGCGCTGCCACCGGCCAGTAGCACGGCGTCGACGCGGTGATGGGGCGTGCTGGTGAAGAAGAACTGCAGAGCGCGGGCGATTTCCTGGGCCAGGCTGGCCACAAAGGGTTGGATCACGGCAGCGACAGCGTCTTCGGGCAGATCCCCCCGGCGCTTGCGACGCTCGGCCTCGTCGGACGCGTAACCATAGGCGCGGGCGAGCTGCTGCGTGAGCTGGGCGCCGCCAAAGGCCTGATCGCGGTCGTACACCACCTCGCCGCCGTGCAGCACCTGCATACCCGTGGAGAAAGCGCCGACCTCCAAGAGCGCCACCATGGGATGCGGGCCCTCGCAGGGCAAGCTGTCGATCAGACGGCTGGCCGCCAGACGCGAGGCGCAGGACTCGATGTCGAGAATGACGGGTCGCAGGCCGGCGGCTTCGGCCAGCCCCTGGCGGTCCTGCACCTTTTCCTTGCGCGAGGCGGCGATCAGGACATCGACCTCCGTCTGTGCGTCGCCGCGAGGCCCCACGAGGCAGAAGTCGAGGCTGACCTCGTCGAGGGAGAAGGGGATGTACTGGCTGGCCTCGACCTCGACTTGGGCTTCGAGCGCGCTGGGCGACAGGCCGGCGGGCAGGACGATCCGCTTGGTGATGACGGCGGACGCTGGCAGGGCCAGTGCGACCTGACGGGTGCGGGTGCCGCTGCGGCGCACCACACGACGCATGGCGTCGGCGACGGCGTCGAAATTGTCGATGTTGCCTTCGTTGATGCAGCCACTGTCCAGGGGCTCTAGGGCGCAGCGTTCCAGGAGGAAGTCGTTGCGCCGGCCGCGTCCGAGCTCAACCAGCTTGACGCTGGAAGTGCTGATGTCCATGCCCAGAAGTGGCGCAGGAACGCGCCCGAACCCCAGTCCTGTCGAAAACACGCCGCCCCCTGCAACCGGTTGACCGGTTTTTTGAATACCAAATAGCTACTCATGATACTGCAATCAGTTGCGTTGGCTAACAAAAATTGCCCCGGATAATCCTTGCAAGTTCCCGCCCCGCCACCCATGCCCACCGACACGCCGCCCGAATCCGACAAGTCACCCGCTCCGCCACGCCCGCAGCCCGGAGGAATCCGTCAGGCCTTGGTCAAGGCCTTGCTCTGGGTCTTCGGTCTGACCGCCGCCGCGGTGGCCAGCGTGATCATCATCGTGGCGGTGGCCCTGTCGGTGGCCTACCCCAACCTGCCTGACATCTCGGATCTCCAGTCCTACCGGCCCAAGCTGCCGCTGCGGGTGTTTTCGGCCGAGGGCGTGATGATTGGCGAGTTCGGCGAAGAGCGCCGCAACCTCACGCCGATCGCCGAGATTCCCAAGGTGATGAAGGACGCGGTGCTGGCCATCGAAGATGCGCGCTTTTATCAGCACAGCGGCGTCGATTACCGCGGTCTGCTGCGCGCGGCGCTGGCCAACCTGGGCCGTGCCAAAAGCCAGGGCGCCTCGACCATCACCATGCAGGTGGCGCGCAACGTCTACCTGACCACCGAGAAGACCTTCACCCGCAAGCTCTATGAGGTGCTGCTGACCTTCAAGCTCGAGCACATGCTCACGAAGGACCAGATCCTTGAGATCTACATGAACCAGATCTTCTTGGGTAACCGCGCCTACGGATTCGCGGCAGCTTCCGAGGCCTATTACGGCAAGCCCATGAAGGATCTGAGCATCGCCGAGACGGCCATGCTGGCCGGCCTGCCCAAGGCGCCCTCGGCCTACAACCCGATCAACAACCCCAAGCGCGCGCGGTCGCGACAGCTTTACATCATTGAGCGGATGGAGGAAAACAACTTCATCACCCCCGCGCAGGCTGCGCAGGCCAAGCGCGAGGAGCTCAAGCTTCGCACCGCCGCCGACCCGCTGCGCACGCATGCCGAGTACGTGGCCGAGACCGTGCGCCAGCTGGTGTACGCCCAATACGGCGACGAGACCTATACCCGGGGTCTGAACGTCTACACCACGATCAAGGCGGACCAGCAAGAAGCCGCCTACAAGGCCCTGCGCAAGGGCATCATGGATTACGAGCGCCGCCAGATCTACCGCGGCCCCGAGCAGTTCATCGACCTGCCCGTCAACATCAGCGCCAAAGACCTCGACGAAGCGGTGGACGACGCCCTCAACGACCGCCCCAACAACGGCGACGTGATGTCGGCCGTGGTGCTCGAGGCCGACTCCAAGCGCGTACGCGTTGTGCGCCAGAACGGCGAGCAAATCGAGATCACGGGCGAGGGGCTCAAGCCCGCCCAGTCGGGCCTGTCGGACAAGGCGCCGCCCAAGATCAAGATCCGGCGCGGCGCGGTGGTGCGCGTGGTCAAGCAGCCCAAGGGCTGGGAGATCACGCAGCTGCCGGAAGTCGAAGGCGCCTTCGTAGCCCTGGATCCGCGCGATGGCAGCGTCCTGGCCCTGGTCGGTGGCTTCGACTTCAATAAAAACAAGTTCAACCACGTGACGCAGGCCTGGCGTCAGCCAGGGTCGTCGTTCAAGCCCTTCATCTACTCGGCGGCCCTCGAAAAAGGCTTCACGCCGGCCACCATGGTCAACGACGCGCCGCTGTTCTTCGACGCCAGCGTCACTGGCGGCTCGCCTTGGGAGCCCAAGAACTACGACGGCAAGTTCGAGGGGCCGATGCCGCTGCACACCGCATTGGCCAAGTCCAAGAACATGGTGTCGATCCGCATCCTGCAAGCCGTGGGCGCGCAAAACGCGCAAGACTGGATCACGCGCTTTGGCTTCGAGGCCGAGAAGCACCCGCCCTACCTGACCATGGCGCTGGGCGCGGGCTCCGTGACACCGATGCAGATGGCCACCGGCTACGCGGTGTTCGCCAACGGCGGCTACCGCGTCAACCCCTGGGTGATCAGCCGCATCACCGACCAGCGTGGCAAGCCCTTGGTGGAAACCACGCCGCCCAAGCCGGCCGATGCGGTGCGCGCCATCGATCCGCGCAACGCCTTCATCATGAACCGCCTGCTGCAGGAGATCACGCGATCGGGGACTGCAGCACGGGCACAGGCTGAACTCAAACGGGTCGATCTGTATGGCAAGACCGGCACCACCAACGACGCCATCGACACCTGGTTCGCGGGCTTTCACCCCACGGTGGCGGCGGTGGTCTGGATGGGATACGACACGCCGCGCTCGCTGGGTGACCGCGAGACGGGCGGCGGACTGAGCCTGCCGGTGTGGATCACGTTCATGGAAACCGCGCTGCGCGGCGTGCCGGTGTTCGAGCCGACTGCGCCCGAGGGCGTGGTCAGTCTGAGCGGCGAGTGGTATTACAACGAGTACGCGCGCGGGGCGGGGGTGACCAGCGTGGGCGGCAGCAGCGACAAGCCCGCCGTGCGCGCGATGCCACCGGCGGATGAACGCCGCAGCATCCTGGACTTGTTCAGAAACTAAAGCAGCGCGCGTTTACTGCGCGCTGAAAGCCAGGGACTGGCCCGCCTGCTCGGTGGCGCAGCGCGTGAGGTGCTCGAAAAACTCGCCGTGGCCCTTGGTGTCCATCCAGCGGGCGCCGTCAAAGCGGTAATGAAACCCTCCGGAGCGCGCGGCTAGCCAGATTTCATGCAGCGGCTTTTGCAGATTGACCACGATCTGGCTGCGGTTTTCAAACACCAGCGTCACCATGCCGCCCACGCGCTGGGCGTCGATGTCGGCGTCGGTGTCCTCGTTGAGACGGTCGCAGCAGGCCTCTACGCGCCGTAGCACCGCCTCGGCATGGTCCAGGTATTCCAGATCGGTCATTACAATTCTTCGATGTCTGCTTTGTTCCGATCGATTCTAGTCAGCGCCCTGACGATGGCCGGTGCGCTCGCGCTTTCAGCCTGCGGCCAAAAGGGTGACCTGTACCTGCCGGCCGGCATGACCGCGACACCGGTGCGGGCTCCGGCCCCCGCAGCCGCCTCCTCCCCCGCCGCGTCTTCCACCGCAGCCCCCGCGCAGCCGGCGCGGCCATGAGCCCCTCCCCCATGACCTCTGCCCCGCGCGCACTGCCTGGCCACCCGCACCTGGCCCGACGCGACACCGACCTCTGGCTGGAGGGCGTGCGCCTGGATGATCTGGCGCGTGCCCACGGCACACCTTTGTTCGTTTATTCGAAGGCCGCCATGCTGTCGGCGCTGGGCGCCTATCAGCGCGGATTCGCGGGTCGGCAGGCGACCATCCACTACGCGATGAAGGCCAATTCCTCACTGGCGATCTTGCAGCTGTTTGCGCGGGCTGGCTGCGGCTTCGACATCGTCTCGGGCGGTGAGCTCGAGCGGGTGCTGGCCGCTGGCGGTCAGGCCGCGAAGGTGATCTTCTCGGGCGTGGGCAAGACCCGCGCGGAAATGCGCCGCGCCCTGGAAGCTGGCATCGGTTGCTTCAATGTCGAGAGCGAATCCGAGCTCGAGGTGCTCAGCGAAGTCGCCCTCGCCTGCGGCCAGATTGCGCCGGTGAGCATCCGCGTGAACCCCAACGTGGATGCCAAGACCCACCCCTACATCTCCACGGGCCTCAAGGGCAACAAGTTCGGTGTGGCGCACGAGCGCACGTTGCAAACCTATCAGCGCGCAGCCAGCCTGCCCGGCTTGAAGGTGGTGGGTATCGACTGCCATATCGGCTCGCAGATCACCGACGGTGCGCCCTACCTGGACGCGATGGACCGCGTCCTCGAGCTAGTGCAAGCCATCGAGGCCCAGGGCATCCGTCTGCAACACCTGGACTTCGGTGGCGGTTTGGGGATCGACTACAACGGCGACCAGCCGCCGGCCGCCGACGCGCTGTGGGCGCAGCTGCTGGCACGTCTGGATGCGCGCGGTTTCGGCGACCGCCACTTGATGGTGGAGCCCGGTCGCTCGCTGGTGGGCAATGCCGGCGTATGCCTGACCGAGGTTCTGTACCTCAAGCCCGGCGAGCAAAGGAACTTCTGCATCGTCGATGCCGCCATGAACGACCTGCCGCGGCCTGCGATGTACCAGGCCTTTCACGGCATCGAGCCCCTGCAGCAAGGTGCCAGCAGGACCACCCGCTACGACGTGGTGGGCCCGGTGTGTGAGAGCGGCGACTGGCTGGGTCGCGACCGCGATCTGGCGGTGCAGCCCGGTGACCGGCTGGCGGTGCTGTCGGCCGGGGCTTACTGCATGAGCATGTCCAGCAACTACAACACGCGCGGACGTGCGGCCGAGGTGCTGGTCGACGGCGATCAGGCCCACCTGATTCGTCAGCGTGACAGCGTGGCCGACCAGCTGCGCAACGAGCGCTTGGTGGGCTAAGGCCTGGCCCGAACGGCCCTGACAGCGTCAAGGGCTGAGGGTGGGGCGCATCGGTGCCGAGGGGTTGCGCGGCGCGCGCCACCAGCGCGCGAAGCGCCATCCCAGCAGCACGGTCAGGATGGCAGCGTAGGCAGCCACTTCGTTGAAGTCGTTCTTGCCAGCCCGCATCCAGAAAAAGTGCAGCAGCGCCAGGCCGGGGATGAGATAGACGCTCTTGTGCAAGGCCTGCCATCGGCGCGCGCCCAGGGACTTCACCGCGCGGTTGAACGAGGTGGCGGCCAGGGGCGTCAGGATCAAGAACGAGAGAAAGCCCACCAGGATGAACGGCCGCTTGGCAATATCACGCACGATCTCGGCGGCGTCAAAGCCCATGTCGAACCAGGCGTAGGTGAGCAGGTGCAGGCCACCGTAGAAATACGTGAACAGGCCCGCCATGCGACGCAAGCGCACCAGCGGCGGCAGACCGAGCACCACCCGCACCGGGGTGATGGCCAGCGTGATGCACAAAAAACGCAGCGTCCAGTCGCCGGTCTCACGGATCAGAGTCTCGGCCGGGTTGGCACCCAGCCGGCCGGTGAAAGCACCCCAGGCCAGGGCGAGAAAGGGCAGCAGGGCCAGGACGAACAGCGTGGGCTTGGCTCCGCGATGCAGCAACCCGGCGAGCAGTTTCGCGCGCACAGGTCGGAAAACGGGAACGCCCATGGCAGGCCGCCTCAGTAGAACTTGCGCAGATCCATACCGGCGTACAACTGCCCGACCTGGGACTCGTAGCCATTGAACATGAGCGTCTTGCGACGCTTGGCGAACAAACCGTCTTCGCCGATGCGCCGCTCGGTGGCTTGGCTCCAGCGCGGGTGGTCGACATTCGGATTGACGTTGGCGAAAAAGCCGTATTCGGTGGGCGCGGACCGGGTCCAGGAGGTGCGCGTCTCTTTCTCGGTAAAGCGGATGCGCACGATGGACTTGCCGCTCTTGAAGCCGTATTTCCAGGGCGTCATCAGGCGCAGCGGCGCGCCGTTCTGGTTGGGGAGCACCTCGCCGTACATGCCGAAGGCGAGCAGCGTGAGCGGATGCCGGGCCTCGTCCATGCGCAGGCCCTCAACGTAGGGCCATTCGAGCATGCTGGCGCTGAGGCCCGGCATGGTCTTGGGGTCGGCCGCGGTGTGGAACTCCACGTATTTGGCGCTGCCCAGGGGCTCGACGCGCTCGATCAACTTGCTCAGGGAATAACCGATCCAGGGAATGACCATCGACCAACCCTCGACGCAGCGCAGGCGGTAAATGCGTTCTTCCTGGGCGCTGAGCTTGAGGAGGTCCTCGATGGCGTAGCGGGCGGGCTTGCGCACCAGGCCCTCGACTTCCACCGTCCAAGGGGTGGGCTGGAATTTGCCAGCCAGGCGCGCGGGATCGGACTTGTCGGTGCCGAACTCGTAGAAGTTGTTGTAGGTGCTGGCGTCTTTGTAGTCGGTGCTTTTTTCCATGGTGGCGGCGCCGTCCACGTTGGAGCGCACCGCTGGCAGCGCAGCGAGCTTGCCGGGGCGTTGCACCATCTGCGCACGCGCATCGCGCTGGGCCCAGCCGGCCAGAGCGACGCCCGCACCGCCGCCGGCCAGCCACCGAAGCATGTCACGCCGCTCGCGGTAAACCGACTGCGGCGTGATCTCGCTAGCGACCGGATGGATGAACCCGTCGCGATGGGTTTTGATCAGCATGACGTTCCTCGGGTTGAGACCTGCTCGTGACAAAGTGCAGGTTTATCACGGAACACGTACCGCGCGGTGCGGATCCCGGGAGAGACCCTAGGTTCGCTTCACAGGTTGCCGTAGCTGTGGAGACCCGAGAGGAACATGTTGACGCCCAGAAAGGCAAAGGTGGTGACGGCCAGGCCCACCAGGGCCCACCAAGCCGACACGGCGCCACGCAGGCCTTTCATCAGGCGCATGTGCAGCCAGGCGGCGTAATTGAGCCAGACGATGAGGGCCCAGGTTTCCTTGGGGTCCCAGCTCCAGTAGCCGCCCCAGGCCTCGGCGGCCCACAGCGCCCCCAGGACGGTGGCGATGGTGAAAAAGGCAAAGCCGACAGCGATGGCCTTGTACATCACGTCGTCGAGTACTTCGAAGGCGGGCAGGCGCTCGGAGATGCGACGGCGCAGGGCAATGATGCCGGCGACCGCGAGCGCGGACACGCCGAAGTAAACGGCCCAATAGTTGCTCATGCCGCCCTCCGGGGTCTTGCGAAAGACCAGCGGCTCGAAGCACAGCACCACACCCAGGGCCCACAAGGGCGCGAGCTTCCACCAGCGGGTCTCTTGGGCGTGCGACTTGATCAGATAGGCAAAGGCCACCATGGCCGCCAGGGCGAAGGTACCGTAACCCACGAAGTTGGCCGGCACATGCAGCTTCATCCACCAGCTTTTGAGGGCCGGCACCAAGGGCTGGATCTCGTGGGCTTCGCGCACCACGGTGTACCAGAGCAGGAAACCGACGGCTGCACTGACCACCAGCATCACGAAGGCACCCATGGCGCGGGTGCGGTACTGCTGCTCGAAGTACAGATAGAACAAAGCCGTCATCCAGCAAAAGAGGACGAACACCTCGTAGAGATTGCTCACCGGGATGTGGCCGATGTCGGGGCCGATCTGGTGGCTTTCGTACCAGCGCACCAAAGTGCCGATCAGGGCCATGCCCACCGCCGCCCAGGTCAGACCCGAGCCCAGACGCTCCATCGCGTCGGCTTGGCCGCGCGCGAACATGCCGACCCAGTAGAACGCCGTGCTCATGAAAAAGAGCATGCTCATCCAAAGGATGGCCGACTGACTGGAGAGGAAGTACTTGAGCCAGAACACCGTGTCGGCGCGCGCGAGGTCGCCTTGGTAGGCGGCGATGGCCAGGAGAGCGAAGACGGTAACGACGGCAGCCAGAGCCTGCACCGGGCGCCAGAACCAACCCAGCCAAATCGCGCAGGGAAGGGTACCCAGGAGGATGCCTTTTTCGTAGACATCCATCGCCGCGTTGTAACGATTGAACGCGTACAGGCCGCCGGCAATGACCAGAGCGGCGAACAGCCAGTCGCGCCAGTTGCGGCGGGCGAAGAAGCCTTCGTGGAGGGTCAGCGTGGTGGTGGCCGTGTTCATGGTGGCGTCGGGTCCAGGAGTTGGGTTCGCAACTGCGCGAACTCGCGGTCGGTGTCCAGGGTCTTGCGGTTCGACGACAGCGCCAGAGTGGCCCGGCTGCTGTCCGCGTCCTGCGGAGCCAGCCAGACCCACAGTCGCCGCTCGCGGACATAGAGCATCGCAAAAATACCCACAATCAGCAACGCACAGCCGAGGTAGACAATGTTGCGGCCAGGGGCACGGGCCACCTGGAAGACACTGGCCTGCACCTGGGTGAAGTCCTTGAGCTGGAAGGCCAGGGGCGCAGGGTAGAGCGTCAGATCACTCAGAGCCAGCACCGCCTGGTTCATGAAGGCACGGGAGGCGTCGGTCATGTCCAGCGGCTTGAGGCCCGCGCGGGCGCGGGCGATCTGGGCCACCTCGAACAGCGTGCCGTTGACGATGCGCACCACCACTTCACCAGCGCGGGCGCGGTCGGCCTCGGGGACGTTGGCTTCCATGAAATCGGACAAAGCCTGCAGACCGGCCACCGGCTTGCCATTCGGGCCCGCCGCTGTGCCTACACCCGCGAACAGGGCGAGCGCGCGGCCGGCCGAGGCGGCCAGTTGCTGCGCCAGTTCGGGGCGGGCCGGGTCGGTGGCGCGCGCGGCGTAGCGGCGCACGGCCTGTTCTCGCACGACGGGGTCGGCCAGGGCTTCGCGCAGGCGCAGGAAGCTGTCGAGGCGTCCGGATTCGTCGGCGGGCAGGCGCAGGTAACGGAATTCCTCGGCCGGGGTTTCGCGCAGGCCCATGAGGAAGACCGGCACGCCCTCGCCCAGATCGATCGGCTCCATGTAGTTGTGGAATTCGCGCGCCTGGCCAGCGGCGTCGCGCAGCTTGTAGTTGATGCTGGGGCCGACGTTGCGCAACTCCTTGCGGCTGACCGTCTTGTGGCCCGCACCCAGGCGCGATTCGATGGCGTCCTTGAGGTCGACCTTGCGCACATCGGTGGCACTGACGCTGCCCACGCCCTTGTCGCCAAAGTTCTCGACGTTGATCACACGCAGGCCGGTGTATTCCAGCGTGAGCGTATCGGCATCCGGGCCCTGACCGCGCGCCAGCGGCGTGCTGCCGCCGATCACACCCTCGACCTCGAAGGACTTGCCGCCCGCAGTGAGCGGCACGGCCTGCAAGCGCACCGTGGAACCGCCGTCGTCGAAGCTCGATTGGTAGATCTCAATGCCACGGTGACGCGCCGGGTGATTGACCTCGACGCGATGGGGAGTGGCCTGGCCCGTTTCGCGGTCGTGGATCACGATCTCGCTGGCAAAGAGTTTGGGCATACCCGTCGAGTAGTACTCGACGATGAACTTCTTCAGCTCGATGGAGAACGGCAGCTCCTGCAGCAGGATGCCGTCGCTCTGATTGAGGATGGCGGTGGCCGATTGCATGCCCTCGCCCACCATCACGTTACCGCGGAAGGTGGGGTTGGAGGCGGGCAAGCGGTGCTCGGGCTTGACGTCGGCGATCATGCCGCCGCCGCTGTAGGTCGTCTTGCCGCCCCAGAGCATCTGGGCGCGCACGATCAGGTCGCCATCGAGCAGGCCGCCCAGGCACACGAGCACGATGGCGCTGTGGGCAGCGATGTACCCGAGCTTGTTGGCCGCACCGGCGCGCGCCGCGACCATCCAGCCGGCGCCGCTGGGGCCTTCGCGTCGCTGCAGCTTGACCTTCCAGCCCGCCGCAGCCAGCGCCTGGCCGATGCGATGGGCCGCCGACTCGGGCGCCAGGGCCACGCGGCCCTGGGCGCGGTGAGCAAAAGCCTGCAGGCTTTGCTCGCGGATGTTTTCCTTGTGGGAGCGCAGGTCGGCGACGATCTTGGGTGTGTTACGAGCGATACACAGCGACGTGCTGGTGACCAAAAAGGCCAGGATCAGGAGGAACCACCAGGCGCTGTAGACCGCGTTGAGCTTCAGGGCCGCAAAGAGCTGGGCCCAAAAGGGACCGAACTGGTTGACGTAGTTGACCGCGGGCTCGTGCTGCTTGAGGACGGTGCCGATCACCGAGGCGATGCAGATCACCGTGAGCAACGAGATCGAAAAACGCATGGACGACAGCACTTCCACCGCTGCGCGCAGCGGGCGGGAGCCGACGGAGACATCAAGTCCCTGGGTGGAAGTGGTCATAGTGACGAAAAAGGCGGAACCCCTGAGGAGTTCCGCCTGTGAGGGGTGCGTCAGCGGGAAGGATTCCCGCCGCGGTCAGCGCAAGCCTGCCACGTAGTCCGAAACCGCGCGGATCTCGCGGTCATTGAGCTTGGCAGCGACCTGGGTCATTTGCAAATTGTTCTTGCGCACGCCTTCGCGGAAGGCGGTGAGCTGGGCAGCGGTGTAGTCGGCGTGCTGGCCGGACAGGCGTGGGTACTGCGAGGGGATGCCAGCGCCGTTGGGGCTGTGGCAGCCGGCGCAGGCGGCGATCTGGCGGTCGGCGATGCCACCACGCCAGATGCGCTCGCCCAGGGCGACAAGTTCCTTGTCCTTGGCAAAGCCAGGCTTGGCTTTTTGAGTGGCCAGCCAAGCGGCGATGTTCTTCATGTCGGCGTCGCTCAAGGTGGCGGCCATCCCCTGCATGATGGCGTTCGCGCGCTTGCCGGACTTGTACTCCTGCAGCTGCTTGACCAGGTATTCGGGGTGTTGCTGGGCCAGCTTGGGGTTGGCGGGCGAACCGGAGTTGCCGTCAGCACCATGGCAGGAGGCGCAGGCTGCGGTGAAGCGGGCCTCGCCTTGGACCAAGTCGGGCTTGGCGGGCGCGGCCGGCTTGGCAGCGACGGCCGGGGCCGCGGGGGCGTTCGCCAAGGCGGGCATCACGGGCGCCACGAGCAGGGCAGCGGTCAGCAGGCAGGTGTGCAACTTCATGGTGTGGGGGGTCTCAGATCGCAAGGCGCTAAACCGGGCAATTCTACAATGCCGCACCCGCCCCTCCCGGGCGACAGAAATCCCCCCATGACCCACCCGCCGGGCCCGCCCGCCCCTCCCGCAGCAGACACCGGCGCCACCCCGGCCCAGGCCCTGGGCTGGATGCACACGGCCAAGTTCCTCACCACGGCGCCCACCCTGGAATGGCTGCCCCCGCATGGCCACCCCGAGATCGCCTTTGTGGGCCGCTCCAATGCGGGCAAATCCACCTGCATCAACACCCTGACCCAGCAAAAACGCCTGGCTTTTGCCTCCAAGACCCCCGGGCGCACGCAGAGCATCAACCTGTTCACCCTGGGCCGACAGGGCGTGACCGACGCCGTGCTGGCCGACCTGCCCGGGTATGGCTATGCCGCCGTGCCCAAGCAGGACAAGCTGCGCTGGCAGCGAGTCATGGCCAATTACCTGGTGAGCCGGCAGAACCTGCTGGGGGTAGTGCTCCTGTGCGACCCGCGCCATGGCCTGACCGAGCTGGACGAGATCCTGCTGGACGTGATCCGGCCCCGAGTCGAGACGGGGCTGAAGTTCCTGGTCCTCCTGACCAAGGCCGACAAGTTGAACAAGACCGAGGCCAACAAGGCCTTGTCTATCGCCCGCTTGCAGGCCGGTGGGGGCGAGGTGAAGCTGTTCTCGGCCCTGAAGAAAAAGGGCGTCGAGGAGACCGCGCACCTGCTGTGGCAGTGGACGCATCCGGTCGACGCTGCGCCGCCCACCCCTGTGGCGACCTGACCCTTCGGAGCGTTCGATGATCGAGACCTTCCTGCAGCCCCTGGCCCATGGCATCACCCTCAGTTGCCGCGCGGCGGGCGAGCGGGGGCGACCGGTGCTGATGTTTCTGCACGGGTTTCCGCAAGCGGCCTTCGTGTGGGACGACATGCTGCTGCACTTTTCCAAGCCCGAACACGGGGGTTACCGGTGCATCGCACCCAATCTGCGCGGGTACGAAGATTCCAGCGCGCCCCCCGACGCCAAGGCCTACCGAGCCAAGTACCTGGTGCAAGACATCGCGGCCCTGATCCCAACTGAGACGGCAGGCGCCCCGCTGTTCGCGCTGGTGGCCCACGATTGGGGCGGCGCGGTGGCCTGGAACCTGGCCAATCAACATCCGCAGCTGCTGCAGCGACTGGCGATCGTCAATTCACCCCACCCAGGCACCTTCCTGCGCGAACTCAAATTCAATCCGCGCCAGCAAGCGGCCAGCGCCTATATGAATTTTCTGGTGCGTCCCGATGCCGAGGTCCTGCTGGCCGCCGAAGACTACCAGCGCTTGTGGCCGTTCTTTCACGGCGAACACGGCGCACCGACCTGGCTGACCGACGCGGTCAAGGACCGCTATCGCGCAATATGGCGTGGCGGTGCGGGGCTGGTGGGCGGCTGCCACTACTACCGGGCCTCACCGCTGCGCCCGGCCACCGCCGAAGATCCCGGCGCGGCGGCCATCGACTTGCCTGATGCGATGCTGACCGTGCGCTGCCCGACGCTGGTGATGTGGGCGATGAACGATATCGCGCTACTGCCCGAGCTGGTCGACGGCCTGCAGGCGTGGGTGCCCGATCTCACGCTGGAGAAGATTCACGGCGCCAGTCACTGGGTGCTGCACGAGCAGCCCGATCGCATCGCGGCGAGCCTGCAGAGTTTTCTCGCGCGCTAAGGCGCGGTCAGTACAGCGGCGGCTCGCCAGGCGGGCGCGTCTTGAAGCGACGATGCACCCAGAAATACTGGGCGGGGCACTCGCGCACCCATTGCTCAATGTGCCGGTTCATGCGCGCGGCGTCGGCCACCGGATCATCGCTGGGGAAATCCTCCCAGGGGGGCAGGTAACGGACCCGATACCCCTGGCCACCCGGCAACAGGGTGACGATCACGGGCTGCACCGCCATGCCCAGCGCGCGGGCCATGCGCGAAGGCGCGAGCAAGGTGGACGCTGGCACGCCAAAAAAGGGGACGAACTGCGCGTCGCGTTCACCGAAGTCCATGTCGGGCAGGTTGAAAAACCCCATGCCGTTGCGGACCGCCCGCATCAGCGGACGCGCGGTCTCGGCGCGGGCAAAAAGTTCGGTGTTGCCGTGGCGCAGGCGTGCGCGATGCATGGCTGCATCGATCACCGGGTTGGACTGCGCCTGGTAGATCGAGGCCAGGCCCCGTCGGATGTTCAACTGCGTGGCGACACCCGCCACGTCCAGGCCCACAAAGTGGGGCACCAGCCACATCACGGGCCCAGAATGACGGTCGGCAAAGCCCGGGTCGCCCTCGACGTGGATCAGGCGTTTGAGGCGCGCGGGCGAGGCAAACCACAACAGCCCACGTTCGAGCACGCTGCGGCTGAACCAGGTGAAGACCTCGCGACCCAGTCGCTCGCGCTCGGGCGCGGGCATCTGCGGGAAGCACAACGCGAGGTTGGTCAGGACCACGCGCCGGCGTGATCGGGCCAGCCGCCACAGCAGCCCGCCCACCGCATGGCCCAAGGCGGCCTGCCAGGCCAGGGGCAGTCCGTGCAGCAACCACAGCACGGCGAGCATGACGTAAGCGCCCAGGCGAGTCAGAAAGGACTTCATGCGCCCGCCGGCTCCTGGGGAGCGGATTCATGGGCCTGCGCGCGCGGGGGCTTGTAGCGCCCATAGCTCCAAAGGTATTGCTGCGGGCATTCGCGTATCAGGCGTTCGATGTCGGCATTGAGTTGGGCCACTGCCTCGGGCAGCGTGTCTGGCAAGGGGGCCTGCAATTCGCGGGCATGCAGCAGGTAGCCGCGACCCGCAGGCAAGCGCTCGCCCCAGACCAGACGCACCTGCGCACCGGTCTGCTGGGCCAGGCGGGCGGCCAGGGTCATGGTGTAGGCGCTGCGTCCGAAAAAGGGCGCCCACAGGCCCATGCCCTCGGGCGGGACCTGGTCAGGCAGCAAGCCCACCGCCTGGCCCTGGCGCAGGGCGCGAATCATGTGTCGCACGCCAGCCAGCGTAGTCGGCACGGCCGACAAGCCCGGGCGCTGACGCGAGGCCGCCACCACCGGCGCGATCCAGGACTTGCGGGCCGGCCGAAACAAGACCGTGAGCGGGCCATGGTCGGCCTGGTAACGCAGGGCCAGGGCCTGGGCCACCACCTCGAAGCATCCCAGGTGGGGCGTGAGCAGGATCACCCCCTGCCCCTGCGCATAGGCCGCATCGATGCAGGCGACGTTCTCCCATTCGACGGGCGGCGCGGCCCCCAGCCACAGGCGCGGCAATTCGGCCACCATGCGTCCGATGTGGGCGATCGCCGGTCGCACCTGGGAGAAGCCATAGCCGGCCTGGCCCGCGTGGGCCAGGAAACGCCGGCGGTAGGTGGGCGAGGCCAGGAACACGCACCAGCCCAGGATCGCCCCGATCGCATGCAGGCCGCGCAGCGGCACATGAGAGAGCAGGCGAAAGAACAACAGCATGGCGTAGGGGAGATCGGGACGAAGTAGGCGCGAGAGCGTTTAGAATGCGGAGGTCGCCGAGTTATTGAACTACTTGCAGGGCGACGTTAAACATCACTGCTAAAGCGTTCGCCGAAGCTCCCGCGAAGGCAACGCGCCCTTCAACTCACGGAGTATCTCAAATGGCGAACGACTATCTCTTTACCTCTGAATCCGTTTCCGAAGGCCATCCCGACAAGGTGGCCGACCAGATCTCGGATGCCATCCTCGACGCGATCTTCGCGCAAGACCCGCGCTCGCGCGTGGCCGCCGAGACCCTGACCAACACCGGCCTCGTGGTGCTGGCTGGCGAGATCACCACCAACGCGCATGTTGACTACATCCAGGTCGCGCGCGACACGATCAAGCGCATTGGCTACGACAACACCGACTACGGCATCGACTACAAGGGCTGCGCGGTCATGGTCTGCTACGACAAGCAGTCCAACGACATCGCGCAGGGCGTCGACCATGCGTCCGACGATCACCTGAACACCGGCGCTGGCGACCAAGGCCTGATGTTTGGCTATGCCTGCGACGAG
>CANHSE010000018.1 GCA_947463025.1 Comamonadaceae bacterium | reverse complement strand
GCCCCCGACGAGGTGGGGATGGGTCGCGATCAGGGCTATCCCGCCTGCGAGCCGGCCAACCAGCGCATGGAGTGCCGGGTGGGTGCGTTCTCGACCCCGCGCGGTCGTCGCGTGCCGCGCCCCAGTGAGGCGATCCCGCTGGAGCGACACCCCGCCCCGCCCGAGCTGGCCTTTCGCTGGGGGTTCCAACGCTTCACGCTCGATCAATACCTCGACCGCCAGAAGGCCACCGGTTTGTTGGTCTTGAAGGACGGTCAGATCGTCTATGAAAAGTATCAGTACGGCCGTACGCACCAGATGGAGATGCGCTCCTTCTCGATGGCCAAGACCGTCACCGCTTTGCTGGTGGGCATCGCGCATGACAAGGGCCTGATCGCTTCGCTGGATGACCGTGCCGATCGCTACTACCGAGCGATCGAAGGCACCCCCTACGGCAGCACGACGATCCGCAATCTGCTGCGCATGGGGTCGGGCGTGACCTTCAGCGAGAACTATGGGTGGTCGCCGGACTCGGATCTGGTGCGCTTTTATCGGCAAGTCTTTGACGTCCAGGCACAGGGCGCGGAAAGCGGCTTTCGACTGTTCCAGGCGCGCGACGCCGAGCAGGGCCGCCGCTTCAACTACGCCACCATCGAAACCGAGGTGCTGGCACGGGTGTTGACCCACGCCACCGGACGCAACATGGCAGACCTCACGCGCGAGTGGCTGTGGCACCCGATCGGCGCCGAGGGCGATGGCCACTGGATCGTGGCGCGCAGCGACAGCGTCGAAAACGCCGGCGGCGGCTATTACGCGACGCTGCGTGATTGGGCTCGCCTGGGTCTGCTGATGGCCAAGGACGGCAAGGTGGGCGATCGCCAGGTGGTGCCGCGCCAGTTTCTGCTGGAGGCCACCGACCCGGCCTTGCAGCCCGCCGGTTTTGCGCCACGGCAAGCCACGCCCTTCTTCGGCTATGGCTACCAGACCTGGATCCTGCCGATGCGTGAACGTACCTTCGCTTTTCTGGGCATCTTCGGGCAATCGATCGTGGTGCAACCCGCCTCGGGCATCGTGATCGTGCAGACCTCGGTCTACGACCGGCCCTCGGGCGACCCCATGGGCACCATGCGCACGGAGATGTGGCGGGGCGTGATCAACGCCCTGGGAGGCCGCGCCTCCGAGTGAGCGCCCCACGATTGGCGCGCCTACAACGGCCTTAGCACTTCGTTCCCTGCAGCGAGGCCCCCAGGATTAAGCGCTTGGTATTCATTCGGGTCTGACATCCTCTGGCGCGCGGGTCTCCTCGCTTGCCGCATGGGCCCGGGCTGCGTAGCCTAGACGTCCTTTTCCCTTTTTGGGGGAGCCCCATGGGCCCGATCAAGATTCTCGTCACCAGCCAAAAAGGCGGCGTCGGCAAAAGCACGCTAACCGCCAACCTCGCGGCGTATTTCGCCCAGTTTCAGAGGCGCCAGGTGGCCTTGATCGACTTCGATCATCAGGCCTCGTCCTATCACTGGATCGAGTGCGTGCCGGTGTCGGGTGTGACGCCCGTGATCTGCGATGTGGTCACCGAGCGCGACCCGCAGCTGGCGGTGCTGAAGATGAAGCAGGCGCTGCGCGCCGCCGAACGGGTCTCCGATATCGTGTTTGCCGACCTGACCTGGGTCAACATCTTCCCGCAGTCGCTGCTGCTCGAATTTGATCTCGTGCTGGTGCCCACGTCGCTGTCCAAAGTCGAAATGGCCAGCACCATCGAGTTTGTCTCGCGCTTTGCCGGCGTGTTCAATGGGGCGGGCGAACGGCGCCCCGAGCTGGCGCTGGTCCCCAGCCGCCTGCACCGCACGCAGGATTACCTGGACATCTTCAGCCAGACCAACTTCCCGGTGAAGTTCGGCCTGACCAGCCCGCTGCCCTTTGACCTGGACATCCAGTCCCTCTACGGCCAGGACTACATCTTCAACACCCCCAATCCGGAATGCCGCGAGCGCTTCTTCCAGATCGGCCGCGAGATTGAGCGGACCCTGCAGTCCATCCACCGCAGCCGCGAGCACGAAGAAACCGCGTCCAAGGTCACCCCGATCTGGCAGAACCCCAAACGACGCACGGGCCTGGGCGCCAGCGTCCTGGACGGCTTCGTTTTCGAGCAGCGTAGCCGCGCCCGTCCTGCGCAGACGCTGCAGGCCCAGGCGCAGGCCCGCGTCCAGGCGCAAGCTGCCGCCAAGGCGGGCGCCTTCGAAAGCCTCATGGGCATGTTCCGTAAACGCATGTGAGACGCAGCACCCGATGAAGCGATTCGACCCCTCCGTCGGCTGGATCGATCCGACCCACGACGACCCTGCAACGCCGGCGCCCTCCAGCGTCTACCACTTCAACCGCCAAGGTCAGCGTCTGAACGTGACGCATGTGGAAGACGGCCCGACTTCGTCGACCCCCACCCCGTCCGGCGGGGACGAGCTGGCGTCGCCGGCCGTGCAACGCATGCGCGAAGCGGCCCGCGTACCGCAGCGCCCCTTGCGCGCCCCGGCAGAGACCGCGGGCATGGTGCGCGAGTTGTTTGAGCGACTGGACGAGGCCGACCCCACTCAGGCCCTGATGGCCCGCGTCGCCGACAACCTCAAGACCCTGGACGATCTCGAGGTACGCAAAGGCCAGCTCGAACGCGTGCTGGCCGACATCGCCCAGGAGATGGAGCACCTGCAGGCGCAAGTGCACAGCGACCTGGACGCCGCGCGAGACAGCGAGGACCGCAACCTCAAGCTGCGTCAGTACCGCCGCGAGCTCCTGGACCAACTGGCCCGGCGTCTGCCCACGCCCGGCACGACCTGAACGGAGCCCGCGCATGCAGCGTCAATGGCTGATGTTTTACCTGGCGAACTGGTACGCCTTCGCGGTGAGCGGCGTCCTGATGGCCCTGCAGCATCCCTCGGGCAGCTGGCTGGCCGATCTGCCCTGGGCCTTCTGGGGAACGGAGATCGCGCAGGCGCTGGCGGGCGGCGACTCGGTGTCGGGCGGCGCCCTCTGGATCCTCCTGGGGGCCAGCCTGGTGACCCTGGGCGTGATCGCCTCCCTGGTGATCAGCCTGTCCTGGCTGGCCGACCAGGATTCGGCCCGCAAGCCGCAGGCCTTGACCCAGGCCCCCGACCCTCAGACCCGTCCCTCCGAAGCACCCCTGACCCCGCGCGCGCGAGAAGCCGCTGATCTGGTGGAAGACCCTCAACTGCGCTCGCTGATTCAGCAGCTCAACACACGCCTGGGCTGAACCCCGCACACTCGAACCCGCGCAACAATTTTTGGACGAACACACCATGATCGACAGAAGACGTTTCCTGGGCACGACGGTGGCGGGCGCAAGCGCCCTGGCATTCGGCTCGGTCTGGTCGCAAGCCACGCCCAGCCTGGGTGCGCCCACGGCGCCGGCGGTGGGTTTTCGCCGCATGAAGCTGGGCGCGATGGAGGTCATCGCGATCCACGACGGCGCCCTGCGCCGGCCCCTGGGCGACGAGTTCGTCACCAACACCCCGCTGGACCAGGTCAAGGCCGCCCTGGCCGCTCAAGGTCTGCCCACCGAGTACGTGGACATCCCCTTCACGCCTTTCCTCGTGGTGAGTGGTAACCGCCGCGTGCTGATGGATGTGGGCTTTGCCGACAACGGCCCGCCGACCACCGGCCGCCTGCGCGCCAACATGGAAGCCGCCGGCTACAAGCCCGAGGACATCACCGACGTGGTGATCAGCCATTTCCACGGCGACCACATCAGCGGTCTGCGTGCCAAGGACGGTTCGCTGGTCTTCCCGCGTGCCAAGGTGCATGTGCCGGTGCCCGAGCATGCCTTCTGGCTGGATGACGCGAGGATGAACGCAGCGCCTGCAGCCGCACGCGGCAACTTCATGAACGCGCGGCGCGTGTTTAACAACTACCCCGCCGAGCAGCTGGTGCGCTTCGAGCCTGGCGCCACGATCGCCCCCGGCATCACCTCCAGCGCCGCCTTCGGCCACTCGCCGGGCATGTGCGTGTTCCAGGTCACGTCCGAGGGCCAGAACTTCCACTACGTGGCCGATGTGACCAACGTGCCCTCGCTGTTTGCCCGCTCGCCCGATTGGTCGGTCACCTTTGACATGGACCCGAACATGGCCCGCGCCACGCGCCGGCGCGTGTTTGACGCCATGGTCAAGGACCGCGCACTGACCGGGGGCTTTCACTTCCCCTTCCCCGCCATCGGCACGATGGAGAACGCGGGCAACGGCTACCAGTTCAAGCCGCTGGCCTGACGCCATCGTTCGACGATGCAGACCCTGCGAAACGCCAAGACCACCGCCTGCCTCGTGCTGGCCTGGTTTGTGTTGTTTCTCGGGGCTGCGATCGCCTCCCCCAGCATCCAGCCGGGCAGCATGCAGATGATCTGCGCGGCTGGGGGCGGTATGAAAATGGTCGACACCAGCGCTGAGGGGGGCATCACGAAACCGGGCGCCAACATGGACTGCCCGCTATGTGCCTCGGCCTCCGCGCCGCCGAGGACGTCGTCCGCACATTTCGATCCGCGCTCTCCGCTGGCGTACGCCCTGCAGCCCCTCAGGGCGGCTCACATCGCGTCCACCACGGCGCCCCCACTGCCCTCACGGGGCCCTCCCCGCATCTCCTGACCCTTGTCCATGACGCCTGCCCTTGGCAGGCGATCGGTGTGCGGCCGTCCATTGCGCCGCACGGGTTTGGAGTGTTCATGAAACCCAGTTTGTTTCCTGCAAGTCGGCTGCGCGCCATCGCGTTGGGCTTCCTCGCCTGGCTGATGCTTGCGAGTCTCGCGAAGGCCCATGATTTCCGCATTGGCGCGATCGTGATCGATCACCCCTATGCGGCGCCTGTCGCAGTGGGCACCCCGACCGGGGCTGTCCACTTCAAGGCGATACGCAATCGGGGCGATGCGCCCGATCGCCTGGTGGGTGCCCATAGCCCTGTCGCCGCGCGCGTGGCCCTACACCAGACGCAGGCGCAGGGTTCTGGCCGCAAGACGACCGAGGTTGCCGCCATCGAATTCGCGGCACGTGCCGAGTTGCGCATGCGTCACGGCCAGTCCGACGGGTATTACCAGCGGCTGGAAGGTCTCAAGACCCCGCTTCGGGACGGCGAACACTTTGACCTCACCCTTCGATTTGAAAAAGCGGGCGAGCGCACGATTTCCGTTGGGGTCACGACCCCACGCAGCGCCGCCCATCACACCCATTGAAATGAATCCGAGAATTGTGATGAAAGCATTCCTAATCGGCCTAAGTGTTTGCGCCTTGGCTGCCTGCTCCACCACCGGGCAGTCCGCCTCCAATCAACCGGTCACCCTTCAGTTCGCTGCAGAAATCAACGGCGTGCCCTTTGCCTGCGGGCAGAGTTATTCGGGCGTGGGCACGACACGCTCCACCCTCACACCCAGTGATTTGCGCCTGTATGTGAGCGAGATCAAGTTGATCCGCGCCGACGGTCAAGCAGTGCCCTTGGACCTGAATCAAGACGGCGTCTGGCAATACCAGAACGTGGCGCTGCTCGATTTCGAAAATGGCACCGGCCCGTGCCGCAACGGCACCGAACCGACCAACTCCAGCGTGCGCGGCGTCGTGCCCGCCGGCCACTACACCGGCCTGGAACTGACGGTGGGCGTGCCCTTCAACCTGAACCATCAGGACCCGACGATCGCCCCAGCCCCGCTGAACTCCACGGCTATGTTTTGGAACTGGCAAGGCGGCTACAAGTTCATCAAATTCGACACGACCAGCAGCGGTATCAGCGAAGGCCGACCGGCAGCGCCGATGGCCATGGGCCCGGTGACGCGCTACTCGGTCCATCTGGGCAGCACGGTCTGCGCCAGTGCGAGTCGAACCGAAGCGCCCAGCGCGTGCCAGAACCCCAACCGCGTCACCGCGCGGCTCGATCGCTTTGATCCGACCCGCGGCCAGGTGGTGATCGACATGGGGGCCGCACTCGCGCAGGCCAACGTCGACGTCAACGCACAGGGCACCTCGCCGGGCTGTATGAGCTTTCCCAAGGATGCCGACTGCCCTCCCATCATGAGCGCGCTGGGCCTGGCCTACGACGGCACACCGCCAGCGGGCCCGCAGAAGTTGATCCGGTCACGGTGACGTATGAAGCGCGGAATGCTGTCTGTGACCTGTGTTCTGGTCAGCCTGATGGGGCTGACCGGTTTTTCATGGGGGGAGTACGACTGGGGATTGCCGTCCTGGGTGCCGACGCCGTCCGTGCCGCAGGACAACCCCATGACACCGGCCAAGGTGGAACTGGGCCGGCATCTTTTCTACGACACCCGCTTGTCGGCCGACCAGACGATGTCCTGCGCCACTTGCCACCACCAAGACAAGGCCTTCACCGACGGTCTGGCCGTGTCCACAGGCGTCACGGGCCAAAGGAGCACGCGCAGCGCCATGTCCTTGGCCAATGTGGCCTATCTGCCGGTCTTGACGTGGGCCAACCCCCATCTGACGTCACTCGAAGTGCAAAGTCTGATCCCCTTGTTTGGGGAAAACCCCGTCGAGCTGGGTATGGCGGGCAAGGAGAAGGAACTGTTTGCCCGTTTACGCGGTGACCCCGTCTATCAGCGCCTGTTCGCGCGCGCCTTTCCCAAAGAGTCGCGCGAGGGCGCCGACGCGCTGTACACACTGACCACGGTGACACGCGCCCTGGCCAGTTTTCAACGCAGCCTGCTTTCCTTCGACAGCCCCTACGACCGCTATCAGTACGGCGGGCAAAAGAACGCCCTATCGGCCGCAGCACGGCGCGGCGAGGCGCTGTTCTTTGGGGAAAAGATGGAGTGCTATCACTGCCACGGCGGCTTTAACTTCACGGACAACATCCGCCACAGCAAGTTGCCCTTGTCGGAGCGTGGATTTCACAACACGGGGCTGTACAACCGCGATGGTCGCGGCGCCTATCCCCCAGACAGCGCTGGCCTCAGGGAGTTCACCGGCGATCCCGATGACGAGGGCAAGTTTCGGACCCCCAGTCTGCGCAACGTGGCGCTGACCGCCCCCTACATGCACGATGGCTCGATCGCCACGCTGGAACAGGTGATCCGAGACCACTATGCCGTAGGCGGCCTGGCGGCCAAAGCAGCCCATGGACAAAGCCCGATGCGAAGTTCCTTGATCGCGGGATTTGAGGTGAGCGAACAAGAGGTCGCGGATCTCGCCGCATTTCTGCAGGGTCTGACCGACCTGTCTTTTGTCCGCAACCCCCGGCACGGCAATCCGTGGCGGGATCGTTGATCGGGTCGCGCGCGGCGACCTCTACACCGTTTCGGACGCGCCAGTTTGCAGCGTGACGCGTCGGTAATCGAACGACCGGAAAGGTATTAATCCAATTTAAGCAAAACATAAAAAATGAGTGGCTCACTATATGAGCGCGCGATAAGGGAATATTCGGAAACGCAATAGAGGTCGAGCAATTACCGTTCGAGCATCGCCCTCAATGCGAAGCGTCCCCACGGAGCCGAACCCTGGTTTAAGAATAATGAATCGCTGTGCATCTACCACCACATTGACTGCTGTTGTGAGTCAGCATGGGGCGAACTGAGAGAATCTTTCGTCTGGTCGGTCTGTTGCGCAAAGCCAAGCGCTTGCAATTTAGTGAAATGCGCGACCGAATGAACGTCTCGCCTGCGACGCTCAAGCGCGACCTGAAGTACCTCCGCGAAACCCTGGGTACGCCCGTTCATTACGACGCATTCGATCGCACCTATCGGGTGAGCGACCCGTCGAGCCGGCCTCACCATGAGATCCCCAGTGTTTGGTTCAGCGAGGCCGAGCTGTACTCCCTGCATCTCGCGCAGCAACTCCTCAAGGAAATCGATCCCCAGGAGCGGCTCGCGCCTAATTTGAAGTCGGTCGTACATCGGATCGAGACGCTATTGGCCCCCTCGGGTAGCGCCAACGCGTTGGTCAGCCGGATCAAGTTCCGCTTACCCGGCAAGCACCCCTTGGATGCAACAGGCTTTGCCTCCGTGACTTCCGCGCTGGCGCGGCGTAACCAGTTGAGCATTCGGTATCTCACGCCTTCACGGCCTGCCTCGAGCGTGGTGTCGCCGCAGCGCCTGGTGTTTCTCCAGGAGTGGTGGTACCTGGACGCTTGGTGCCACGACGCGCAAGCCATGCGGCGATTCAAGCTCCATGAGCTGGAGTCAGCGGTGTGTCTGGACGAAGCCGCATTGGACGTTTCGCCACAGGATCTGGATGAGGTCTAAGGCGTTCTTGGCGACACCCTCGTCCGTGGCGTGGACCCGGCTGCTGTTCACCCCCGAGCGGGCGACCCAGGTCGCGCGCGAGCAGTGGCATCCGCTCCAGGAGAGTCAGGTACACCCGGATGGCTCGTGGGAGTTGGCCATTCCGTATTCCGATGACCCGCAAACTCTGGACGACATCCTGCGCTTCGGACCGGACGTGACGGTGCTGGCGCCGCAGGCCTTGCGGCTGAAGGTGCGGCGACGCCTGCTGGCTGCGGCTAGCCGTTATGCGGATGGCTCTGACGCGGGGATTTTTCCTTAGGAAGCGTCAATCGATGGGTCACAACAAAAAAGCGCCTCGAGGGCGCTTTTTTTGATGGGTGCTTGGCGGAGAGGGCGGGATTCGAACCCGCGGAGGGCTATTAACCCTCACACGCTTTCCAGGCGTGCGACTTAAACCGCTCATCCACCTCTCCGGAGCCTGCGATTGTAGCAGTCCACATCCTCCTCACTCCCGCACAAAAAAGCCGCCCACGTGGGGCGGCTTGTGCAGGGCGCAGCGACGGACTTAGCGCACCACGGCGATGGCGTCGCGCTTGCCAGCCTTGTAGGTGTACAGGGTCAGCGCGCCGTTCTTGATGTCACCCTTCTGGTCGAAGGAGATCGTGCCGGTCACGCCCTTGTGGCCGGTGGTCTTGGCCAGCACGGGCAGGTAGACCTTGGGGTCCGCCGAGTTGGCCTTGACCATGGCCGCCACCATCACGTTGACGGCGTCGTACACGTAGGGGGCGTACACCTGCACGTCGGCGTTGTACTTGGCCTTGAACTTGGCGTTGAAGGCCTCCAGGTCTTTCTTCTGGGCGCCCTCGACGCCGCCGGCCTCGGCGCACACGACTTGGCCGTCGGCCATGGCGTCACCGGCCAGCTTGGCCAGCTCGGAGGTGCAGATGCCGTCGCCGCCCATGAACTTGGCGTTGATGCCCAGCGACTTCATCTGCTTGAGCATCGGGCCCGCCACGGCGTCCATGCCGCCGAAGAACACCACATCCGGCTTCTTGCCCTTGAGGGTGGTGAGGATGGCCATGAAGTCGGTGGACTTGTCGGTGGTGAACTCACGGCCGGCGATCTTGCCGCCAGCGGACTTGACGGCCTTCTCGAATTCGTCGGCGACGCCCTGGCCGTAGGCGGTGCGGTCATCGACGATGGCGATGTTCTTGCCCTTGAGGTCTTTGACAGCGTACTTGCCCAGGGTGCCACCCAGGTGCACGTCATCGGCCACCACGCGGAAGGTGGTCTTGAGGCCCTGGCGGGTGAACTTGGGGTTGGTGGCGGACGGCGAGATCTGGGGGATGCCGGCGTTGCTGTAGATGGTGGAGGCCGGGATCGAGGTGCCGGAGTTCAGGTGGCCGATCACGCCGTTGACCTTCTGGTCGACCAGCTTCTGGGCGGCGGCGGTGCCCTGCTTGGGATCGGCGGCGTCGTCTTCGGCGATCAGTTCGAGTTTGACCTTCCTGCCGCCGATGGTCACGCCCTTGGCGTTGAGTTCTTCGATGGCCATGCGGGCACCGTTCTCGTTGTCCTTGCCCAGGTGCGCGATGGCGCCGGAGGTGGGGGCCACATGGCCAATCTTGACGACGAGGTCTTGCGCGTAGCTGGTGCCGGCGATCAGGATGGCGCCGGCCAGGACGGTCATTTTCAGTGAAGTTTTCATGAGGGAGGTCTCCAGGTGGTAATCAGGTTGGGCGCGATATGCGGCGCGTCGCGCGGCAACTGTAATCGACGAATTGAGCCCGGAAAACACAAAGGGCTAAGGGAATTCCTGGGGCTGGCTCAATCGCGTGAGCGGGCGGCCAGGGATTCGTTGACCAGGCGAGCGACCCGGGTTGCCAGTTCGGCCCGCACCATCACCTCCAGGGTGCGGGCTTGCTGCGCCTGCACGGTGCGCAGGGCATCGAGCACCATGGGCTCGAGTTCAAGGAGGACGCGCTCGAGCACCCGGCGGGCCAGGTCATCCTCGGCCACGGGCGGGGGTGTGAGGGCAGCCGGATCGGCCGCAGGCGCAGCGGGAGCCGCCGGCGCCACGAGCGCGTCTGGCTCGAACGCCTCCGACGTGGGTGGTTTGGACTTGACCACCTCGGTCAGGATGGGAACGAAACGCGGAGGGCCAGCGTCCTTCATGCGACGACATCCTTCTGGTCGACCTTGGTCAGGGCATAGCCGCGGTCGGCATAGTGCTTCCAGCGTACCCGCGCGCTGCGCAAGGGGGCCTCGTCCTGGGAGACCAGCTCGATCAGGCGCTCAAAGCCTTCGAAACCCTCCGGGACTGCCTCGTGCAGGTTGACCAGCACTTCGCGGTGCGGCGCAGCCTGCACCGATGGCGTGAGCACGATGGGCGTGCGCGCAAGCAGCTGGGGCGGTAAGGCATCGGCAAGGCCGTGCGGCACGAAGTCCTGCGCAGAAAAGGTCCAGAGCGCCGCATCCAGGGCACGCAGGTCGGCCTCGGCGCCGGTGACCACCACCCGGGCACCGCCAGCCGCCGCCTTGCGCAGCAGCCGGCAGGCATAGGCCAGGCGATCGGTGAGGTTGACGTGAAAGGCGATGCCGGTCATGGGATGGAGGGCCTCAGCGCGCCCGCGTGCCTGAGACCTTCTTGGCGGGGGCCGCTTTCTTTGAGGCGGGTTTTGGCGTCGAGCGCGCCTTCTTGGCCGCACGCGTCGCCGGCGGCTGCTGCGACAGCAGGTAGTCCACCAGCAGCCCGACCGGCCGACCGGTGGCGCCCTTGGCGGCGCCGCCGCGCCAGGCGGTGCCCGCGATGTCCAAATGGGCCCAGGGGTACATCCGGGCGAATCGCTGCAGGAACTTGGCAGCCGTGATGGCACCGCCCTGCCGGCCCGCCACGTTGGCGACGTCAGCGAAATGGGTTTTCAGGCCTTCGGCGTAGTCCTCGTCCAGGGGCAGGCGCCAGCAAGGGTCGAGGGCGGACTCGCCCGCGTCCAAAAGCGCCTGGGCCAACTCGTCGTCCGAGCTGAAGAGGCCACTGCGCACTGCGCCGAGGGCCACCACGCAAGCGCCGGTGAGGGTGGCGATATCGACCACGGCGCAGGGCTCGAAGCGCTCGGCATAGGTCAAGGCATCGCACAGGATCAGCCGGCCCTCGGCGTCGGTGTTGAGGACCTCGATGGTCTGGCCGCTCATGCTGGTGACCACGTCGCCCGGCTTGAGTGCGCGCCCATCGGGCAGGTTTTCACAGCTGGGAATCAGGCCGATCACGTTCAGGCGGGGCTTGAGGGCTGCCAGGGCACGGAAGGTGCCCAGGACGCTGGCCGCGCCGCCCATGTCGAACTTCATCTCGTCCATCTCGGAGGCGGGCTTGATGGAGATGCCGCCGCTGTCAAAGGTGATGCCCTTGCCCACCAGAACCACGGGCGAGACAGAGGCTGCGGCACCCTGGTACTTCAGAACGATGAAGCGCAAGGGCTCGTGCGAGCCCCGGGCCACGGCCATGAAGGACCCCATGCCCAGGCGCTCGACCTCCTTGGGGCCCAGCACCTGGCACTGAAAGCCGCCTTCACGCGCCAGGAGTCGGGCGCGCTGGCCCAGGTAGGTCGGGGTGGCGATGTTGGGGGGCAGATTGCCCAGCTCGCGGGCGAACTCAATCCCCAGGGCCGTGCCGCGGGCCGCTTCGAATCGGGTCTGGAGTCCGGGGCGGGTCGCATCGGACACCGCGATGATGACCTTGGAGAGCTCGCGCGGTTCGGGCTTGGACTTGGTGGCCGTGTAGGCGTAACTGGTTTCACTGACGGCCGACACCGCCGCATGCACACCGGCCGGGCGCACATCCTCGGGCAGGCAGACCAGCAGCTTGCGCGCCCGGGTGCCCCGCAAGGCGCCGACCGCCGCACGCACCGCGGTGCGCACCGCGCGGGCCGAGCCGTCGCCCGCACCGACCATCAGCACGCGCGCCGCCGCCACGCCTGAGGGGCGCCAGGCCGAAAGTATCTTGCCCGCTTGACTGCCCAGGCCCTGGGCAGCCAGGGCGTCGGCTACCAGCCTGGACAGCGCGTCCCGGCCCGGCTTGAAGTCTTCGCCCACCAGCAGCACCAGCGCATCGCATTTTTCGGCGCACGCGCGGGCCAGGCCCAGGGTCTTGAGTTGAAAGTCCATAATCCGTTGGTCCCTGGCCCTTGCTGTTGCGTTGCGCGCTGATGTTATTCCATTCCTCTCTCCGCAAGGAGCTGTCTCGAAGCTTCGGCGCGACGCTGGTGGTGCTGGTCACGATCGTCATGACCATGACCCTGATTCGCACCCTGAGCCAGGCCAGCCGAGGCAGCGTCAACCCGCAGGAAGTGATGATGGTCATGGGCTACACCGTCATGAGCTACCTGCCGCCGGTGCTGACGCTCTCTCTGTTTATCGCCATCGTGAGCACCTTGTCGCGGCTGTACAGCGAGAGCGAGATGGTGATCTGGTTCACGGCCGGCCGCGGTCTGACCGCCCTGCTCAAGCCCCTGCTGGCCTTTGCCTGGCCGGTCCTGCTGGTCGTGACGGTCATGGCCCTGGTGGGCTGGCCCTGGGCGAACCGGCAAACCATCGAGCTCAAGCAACGTTACGGCAACCGGGGCGATCTAGAGCGCGTCGCGCCGGGGCAATTCCAGGAATCGGCCAGCGGGACCCGGGTGTTCTTTCTGGACAAGGACACCCCGGACAACAAATCGGGCAAGAACGTGTTCATCGCCTCGGTCGAAAACGGACGCGAGACCGTCACCTCGGCCCGAGGTGGGCGGGTTGTGACCGAGGGCAGCAACGACTTTCTCTTGCTCTCTCACGGGCAACGGGTGCAGCGATCCCTCACGGGGGGTGAACTCAAGGTCACGGATTTCGTCGAACTGGGCAACCAGGTGGGCGCGGCCCAGCTGGCCAGCAGCGCGGACATCCCGGCGCGCACACTGAGCACCCGTACGCTGGTGCGTCACCCCACGCCCGTGAACCAGGGCGAGCTGGCTTGGCGGGTCGGCCTGGCCCTGGCCACGCTCAATTTCGTGGTGATCGCCATCACGGTCTCCAGCGTCAACCCGCGTGCGTCTCGCACAGGCAATCTGCTCTTCGCGCTCTTTGCCTTTGTCATCTACTACAACCTGCTCAATCTCGGGCAAAGCTGGATCGCCAGCGGGCGGGCCAGCTTCGCCGGCTTCATGGTCGGTCTGCACGGGGGCGTGTTCGCCTGCGCCCTGCTCTGGCTGTTCAAGCAGCATCACAACTGGCGTCTGATTCCGCGCTGGCGCCGCGCGCAAAAGCTCGCATGATCACCATCCGACGCCTGATCTACCGCGAGGTGATCGCTGCAGTGGCCTTCGTGACCCTGGGCTTTCTGGCGCTGTTCTTTTTCTTTGACTTCGTCGACGAACTGCCCAACGTGACGCGCGGCGACAGCGCCTACCGCCTGACGCATGCCATGGTGTACGTGCTGCTGCAGGTGCCCAATCACCTGTACGAGCTGCTGCCCATCGCGGTGCTCATTGGCACCATCTTCGTGATGGCCCGCCTGGCCCGCAGCTCGGAATACACCATCTTGCGCACCTCGGGCCTGGGGCCGGGTCGCGCCCTGCGCTCGCTGCTGGGGCTGGGCGTGGTCTTCACCCTCTTGACCTTTGCCGCAGGGGATTACGCGGCGCCCTTGGCCGACCGTGCGGCGCAGGTGCTCAAGGCGCGCATGCAGGGCAAGCTGTCGATCGGCCAGACGGGTGCCTGGCTCAAGGAGCGCCAGCCCGCACACAGCTACACGGTCAACGTCACGGCGCTGACGCCCGAGGGGCAGATGCAGGGTGTGCGCATCTTCGAGTCGGACCCGCGCGGCTTCATGGTCTCCATGGTCCAGGCTCGGCGCGCCGAGTTTGCCCCTGATGCCTGGATCCTGATGGATGTCGAGCGTATCCAGTTGGGCGCCACGGCCAGCGGCACGGCGATGGCCACCGGCCAACGGCAAGACCGCATGACCTGGCCCACTGCAATCTCGCCCGAGATGGTGTCGGTGGCCCTGCTCAAGCCCGAGCGCATGCGCACGCTGGATCTGTTCGAGTACATCCGCCATCTGGAGGCCAACGGCCAGACCTCGCAGCGCTACGAGATCGAGTTCTGGCGCAAGGTCTTTTATCCCCTCAGCTGCCTGGTGATGGTGGTGCTGGCCCTGCCCTTTGCTTACCTGCATTTCCGCTCGGGTGGCATCACCGCCTTCGTGTTCGGCGGGGTCCTGATCGGGATCAGTTTCTTCCTTTTGAACAACGTCTTCGGCTACATCGGCAACCTGGGCAACTGGCTGCCCTGGCTCACGGCCGCCGCGCCCGGGCTGATCTACACGGTCCTTTCACTCGGAGCTTTTGGATGGCTGGTGCTTCGACGGTGACGCACGGGGTGATCCTCTTTGCCCACGGCTCGCGCGACCCCCTGTGGCGCCGGCCCATAGAAGCCGTGGCAGACCGTGTGCGCGCGCGCACGCCGACACTGGCGGTGCGCTGCGCCTACCTGGAACTGACCGAGCCCGATCTGCCGGCCACGGCGGCCGAACTGGCCGGCCTGGGCCTGACGGCGGTGCGCATCGTGCCCATGTTTCTGGGGGCAGGCCGCCATGTGCGCGAGGACCTGCCAGCCCTGGTGGCCGATCTGCGCCTGCAGCATCCCCAGGTGCACTGGGACTTGCAGCCCCCGGTGGGCGAGGACGGTCGTCTGCTGGACCTGCTGGCCGATCTGGCCACGGGGGCGACGCACGGGGTCCCGCACGCGCGATAGACTATTTATTGCATAATGAATTTCTGCTTTAGTAGAAATTCGATATGAACCTACATCAGTTCCGATTCGTCCAGGAAGCAGCGCGTCGCAACCTGAACCTGACCGAGGCGGCCAAGGCCCTGCACACCTCGCAGCCGGGTGTCTCCAAAGCCATCATCGAGCTAGAAGAAGAACTTGGCGTCGAGATCTTTGCGCGCCATGGCAAGCGCCTCAAGCGCATCACCGAACCCGGTCAGCACGTGTTGCGCAGCATCGAGGTGATCCTGCGCGAGGTAGGCAACCTCAAACGCATCGGCGAGCAATTCAGCGCCCAGGACAGCGGCACGCTGTCCATCGCCACGACCCACACCCAGGCCCGTTACGTGTTGCCTGCGCCGGTGGCCAAGCTGCGCGCCGCTTATCCCAAGGTCAACGTGAGCCTGCACCAGGGCTCGCCCGATCAGGTGGCGCGCATGGTGCTCGATGAAGTGGCCGAGGTCGGCATCGCCACCGAGTCCTTGGCCGACTACCCCGATCTGGTCACCCTGCCTTGCTACGAGTGGCAGCACATGCTGGTGATGCCTACCGGCCACCCGCTGGCCGCCAAGGAACGCATCTCGCTCGAAGACCTGGCGGCCGAGCCCCTGATCACCTACCACCCCTCCTTCACTGGTCGCACCCGCATCGACGCGGCGTTCGCGACCAAGAAGCTGCATCCGCGCATCGCGCTGGAGGCGATCGACTCGGACGTGATCAAGACCTATGTGCGCCTGGGCCTGGGCGTGGGCATCGTGGCCGAAATGGCCGTGCGCGAGGACACCAGCAACAGCGACCTGGTGGTGCGGCCCCTGGGCGCGCTGTTCGGTCAAAATGTGGCGCGGATTGCGTTCAAGCGCAGCGCCTATTTGCGTAACTTCGTGCTGGAGTTCGCGCACATGCTGTCCGATCGCCTGGACCGCAACCTGATTGCCAAGGCCTTGTCCGGCCACATCAATGACTATGAACTCTGATCACGCCATGACCGCAGTGCGCACCCCCGTTCTTGAAACCAAGCTGCCCGCCGTCGGCACCACCATCTTCACCGTGATGTCGGCCATGGCCACCGAATACAAAGCGGTGAACCTGGGCCAGGGCTTTCCGGATTTCGCCTGCGACCCCAAGCTGGTGCAAGGCGTGACCGAGGCCATGGTGCAGGGTCATAACCAGTACCCGCCCATGACCGGCGTGCCGGTGCTGCGCGAAGCGATCAGCGCCAAGATCCAGACGCTGTACGGGCGCCGCTACGACGCCGGTACCGAGATCACCGTCACCGCGGGCGCGACGCAGGCCATCATCACCGCCATCCTGGCCGTGGTGCGACCGGGCGACGAAGTGATCGTCCTCGAGCCCTGCTACGACAGCTACGTTCCCAACATCGAACTGGCGGGCGGCATCGTGGTGCGCGTGCCGCTCACCCCTGGCACCTTCCGGCCCGACTTTGGCCGCATCGCTGCGGCCATGACCCCGCGCACCCGTGCGATCCTCGTCAACAGCCCGCACAACCCCAGTGCCACCGTCTGGACGCGCCAGGAGATGCTCCAGCTGCAGGAGCTGCTCGCACCCACCGAGGTGCTTCTGATCAGCGACGAGGTCTATGAGCACATGGCCTTCGAGGGCCACCCGCACCAGAGTGCAGCGGCGTTCCCCAGCCTGGCGGCACGCGCCTTCATCGTCTCGAGCTTTGGCAAGACCTACCACGTGACCGGCTGGAAGGTCGGCTTTGTGGCTGCGCCCGCGTCGCTCAGCGCCGAGTTTCGCAAGGTGCATCAGTTCAATGTGTTCACCGTGAACACCCCGGTGCAATTTGGCTTGGCCGCTTACATGGCTGACGCGCGCCCTTACCTGGAGCTGCCGGCCTTCTACCAGCGCAAACGCGACCTGTTCCGCCAGGGCCTGGCCGCCACCCGTCTGCGGCTCTTGCCCAGTGAGGGCAGCTACTTTCAGTGCGTGGACATCTCCGAAGTGAGCGACCTGCCCGAGGCCGAGTTCTGCCAGTGGCTGACGCGCGAGGTGGGCGTGGCGGCGATCCCGCTGTCGGCCTTCTACGGCGACGGCTTCGACCAGCGCGTGGTGCGCTTTTGCTTTGCCAAGAAGGACGAAACGCTGCACACGGCGCTGGAGCGACTCGCGCGTTTGTGAGCCAGGTGGCTCGACCGATCACGCGGTCGGCGCCAATCCCACCCGGCTGTTGAAGCTATGGCAAGCCGCCTCAAAGCGGCGGATCTCGGATAAGGCGTCCTTCAGGCTCATGTCGCCGGCGTCCATCAGCTTGCCCGCCAGGTGCTCGGTCAGGGGCTTCAGACGCGCCAGCAGGGTCTTGGTTTCGCCATACAGCCGCTCGCTCTGGTCCTCCATGATCGAGCGCGTCTCTTCGTCGACCGCACGGCCTCCCCCCTCACCGGCCAGCGCACCGAAGTTCAGGCGCGTCTTGCGGTACATGCCCATCTCGCCTACCGCGTGATGCAGCAGCTTGGTCACACGGGTGATGTCGTTGTGGGCGCCGTTGGTGGTGCCGTCTTCGCCGAAGAACAATTCCTCGTTGGCCATACCGCCCAGGAGCATGCGCACATCGTGTTCGATGTCGGCCTTGGTCTTGAGCAGATTGCTGCCTTGCTTGTGAAACACGAAGCCCAGGGCGTTGTGACGCGGGCTGGCCTTCAGTGAGATCTTCAGCGTCTTCATCTCGGCCAGGATCTGCTCCCAGTTGTCGCCGCAGCGTTTGCGCTCGTGCTCGAGATCGACCAGGAAGTGCCCCCATTCGTGCACCGCGATGATCCGACGGTCTCGGTCTCGCTCCTTGGTGGCGCTGGCGTTGACGTTGCCTACCATCACGCGTTCGGCGGCTTGCATCAGGGTGTCGGTGCCAATCAGGGCACCTGCCTGCACCGCACGGATGCCGGCTTGATTGACGATGGTCTCCAGATCGGCGGGGCTGCGGCCTTCGGTGATCTCGGCCAGGTGGCGCAGGTCAATGTCGCCCGTGAGCTTGGCGGCGCGCTGCCCGAGGTAATGGCCGATGATGGCCCCGCGCTCGTCCAGATTGGGGAGCCGAAAGTCCACCTTCATCTGAAAGCGTCGCAGCATGGCTTCGTCCATCTGCATCTGCTCGGTGTTGAAGTTGCTCGCCACGATCCAGATGATCTCGGCGTCGCTCTGGGTGCGCACGCCATCGAGCACGGCCAGCAGCATGTTCTGGGTGTCGTCATCAAACTTGCGATGGCCGCCGCGCTGCATGAACAGGTCTTGCGCCTCGTCCAGGAACACGATGCAGCGTCGGCGTCGCTGCGCCATCGAGACAATGCGTGAAAGCGTTTTGGCCCCGCCCCCCACATAGCCGGTCTCCAGGTTGACCGCCGAATGAAACAGGATTGGGAGGTTCAATTCCTTGGCCAAATAGCTGGCCAGCTTGGTCTTGCCGGTGCCGGCCGGACCGCTGAACATCACGTTAAAGGGCTTGTGAATGCCGTACTCGGCGTACTCGGCGCGGCGCTGGTACTGGTCCTTGATCTGGGCCACCTCGGACTTGATGTCGTCCATCCCCACCAGATCGTTCAAGCTGCCTTGCACCTGCACCGCCTCGATGAATTTGAGCGACTTGTGCTGCCCCCGTAATTGAAAGACCAGGAACCCGAGCAGGCCCAGCGTCAGTGCGCCTGAGAGCACGCCGCTCACGCCGGCCTTCCAGCCTTCCTTCTCGGAGTGGGGGCGCGCGCCAGCGAAGCGCTGGTCCAGGCGTTCAACCATCGCCAGGCTGCTGGCACCCAACTCCTCACGCGGCACGAAGACCAGTTGGGCACCCCAGGCAGCCGTCACCGCGCGGTCGGAGAAGATCTGGGTCTCCAGGTCCGACGGGTAGTAGGCATGCAGGCGGCCTTCGGATTGCACGAGCACAAAGCGCTCAGAGACGTTCCACAAGAGCGGCCGGTAGATGACGGTGATGCGATCCACGGGTTGGCGCTCGAGGAACCCGAGCAGAGAGCCCGACCCAAAGACCACCGGCAGGTTTTCATTGAGGCTCCACAGGCGATCAGCGCCGCTCTGACCCACCATCTGGCTGACCTCCTCGGCGAGTTGCACCTGCTTGTGCCACACGACCAGCGAATAGCCCGCCGAGGCTGTCATCAGACCGGCCAGGGCGATGACCCCGATACGGATGGCGGCGGGCTGGATCACAAACCAATCCGACAGGCGCGACCAGGCTTTCTTCAGGGCCAGCCAGCCGCCTTTGGCGGGTGCTTCGTCGCTGCGGCTTTCGGTGTGGGAGGTCGGGTCCGACATGACGGGCTTTCAAGGGAAGGAGTCGTACAAGAGTGTCGGAGTCATCCTACAGACGCAGGCTGTTTTGATGCGTATCGAATGGTTGGATCCGCGGGGAGTCGCGGTTCTTGTGACTTTTTCGTCGGGTACGGGTTGGCTTGTGCGGTGCTCCCTCGGTGCGAGTCTTCGTTGTCGGCGCAACGCGTCGGGCGTGCGGCGGGGGCCCGGGCCCGCCCCACGCGCGCCGTGCGGTGCAGCGACAACGCCAACGAAAGGCGAGTGAGACCCGCCTCAGACCGAAGGCAGCCTGTAGTCCTTGAGCTGTTCCCGCAACCGCGTCTTGAGCATCTTGCCCGTCGCCCCCAGCGGAATCGCATCGACAAACACGACGTCGTCCGGCACCTGCCACTTCGCCGTCTTGCCCTCGTAGAACGCCAGCAATTCTTCCCGCGACACCTCGGCCCCAGGCTTCTTCACCGCCACCAACAGCGGCCGCTCGTCCCACTTCGGATGCGGCATCCCCACGCAGGCCGCCATTGCCACCGCCGGGTGGGCCATCGCGATGTTTTCAATATCGATCGAGGAAATCCACTCGCCGCCGGACTTGATCACGTCCTTGCTGCGGTCGGTGATCTGCATATAGCCGTCGGCGTCGATCGTCGCCACATCACCGGTGGGGAACCAACCCTCGCGCAGCGGATCGCCGCCCTCGCCCTTGAAATACTCGCGCACCACCCACGGCCCGCGCACCTGCAGATCGCCATAGGTCTTACCGTCCCAGGGCAGTGTCTCGCCATCGTCACCGACGATGCGCATGTCCACCCCATAGATCGCCCGCCCTTGTTTCAGGCGGATCTTCATCTTCTCGTCCTCGGGCAGGCTCTGGTGCTTGTTCTTCAGCGTGCACAAGGTCCCCAGCGGACTCATCTCGGTCATGCCCCAGGCGTGCAGCACCTCCACGCCATACTGCTCGCGAAACGCCGTGATCATCGCCGGCGGACAGGCCGAGCCGCCGATGACCGTGCGGTTCAAGGTCGAAAAACGCAGCTTGTTCGGGCCCATATGCCCCAGCAGCATCTGCCACACCGTGGGCACACCGGCCGCATACGTCACCCCCTCGGCCTCGATCAACTCGTAGACCGACTTGCCATCGAGCGCACCACCCGGGAACACCAACTTGCAACCCGTCAGCGCCGCCGAATAGGGAATGCCCCAGGCATTGACGTGGAACATGGGCACCACCGGCAACACCGAATCACGTGCCGACAGACCCATCACGTCGGGCAGGGCCGCCGCGTACGCGTGCAAGAGCGTCGAGCGGTGGCTGTACAGAGCGGCCTTGGGGTTGCCCGTGGTGCCGCTCGTGTAGCACATGCTGGAGGCCGAGTTCTCGTCGAATTCGGGCCAGTCGTACACGGCGGGATGCCGACCGATCCAGTCTTCGTAGGCCACCAGGTTCGGGATGCCGGTGTCCGCAGGCAGCGCCTTCGCATCGCACAGCATCACGTACTGGCGGATACCAGGGCAGCGCCCATGCACCGCCTGCACCAAGGGCAAGAACGTCGCATCAAAGCACAGCACCCGGTCTTCGGCATGCTCGGCGATCCAGGCAATCTGGTCCGGGTGCAGACGCGGGTTGATCGTGTGCAGCACACGCCCCGAGCCCGACACGCCGAAATACAGCTCCAGGTGGCGGTAGCCGTTCCAGGCCAACGTCGCCACACGATCCGAGAAATCGAGCTTCTGGGCGTCCAGTGCACGTGCCACCTGGCGCGCGCGGCGGCCAACGTCGGCCCAGGTGTAGCGGTGGATGTCACCCTCGACGCGCCGGGAAACGATCTGCGTGTCGCCGTGATGGCGCTCGGCGAACATGATCAACGACGAAATCAGCAGGGGTTGGCCTTGCATCAAACCGAGCACGGGAGTCTCCTTGGGTCAACAAATGGTGATGGAGCCAGTATCGCCCAGCCCGTAAGCCCCCTCCACGAGGAAATCCCTCATGGGGCCGCGGACCGCCGGCCTGCAGGACAATCCTCCCCATGCCCTCCTTGCCAGACGCCGCTACCGCCTCGAGCGACCCCGCAGCCGACGCGATGTTCCCGCCCGGCCCGCCCCCCGTCGACCTGGGCCTGCAGTGGGTCCACGGCTACGCGCAGCTGGGGCCCGCGTTCTACACGGAATTACGGCCGACGCCCCTGCCCGCGCCCCACCTGGTGGGCCTGAGCACGAACCTGGCCCGCGAGCTGGGGCTGGATCCAGCCCGCCTGGCCACCCCCGAGGTGCTGGCCGCCCTCACCGGCAGCGGCATGCTGGCCGGCGCGCGCCCCCTGGCCACCGTCTACAGCGGCCACCAGTTTGGCGTCTGGGCCGGCCAGTTGGGGGACGGACGCGCCCTGCTGCTTGGAGAGGCGCAGACCGCCGCGGGCCCCCAGGAGATCCAGCTCAAGGGCGCTGGCCGCACCCCCTATTCCCGCATGGGCGATGGGCGTGCCGTGCTGCGTTCGAGCATCCGCGAGTTTCTGTGCTCCGAGGCCATGGCGGGTCTGGGCATTCCCACCACGCGGGCCCTGGCTGTGACCGGCTCGCCCGCCCCCGTGCTGCGCGAGGAGGTCGAGACTGCCGCCGTCGTCACCCGCGTGGCACCCAGTTTCATTCGCTTTGGCCACTTCGAGCACTTCGCCTCGACGGGCCAGGAGGCGGCCCTGCGACAACTGACCGACTACGTCATCGATCGCTACTACCCCGAGTGCCGCACAGGCCCGGCGCACGAGCGACTCGGTGGCAACGCGGTGGCGGCCTTCTTGGAGCAGGTCAGCGAGCGCACCGCCGCCTTGATGGCGCAGTGGCAGGCCGTGGGCTTTTGCCACGGCGTGATGAACACCGACAACCTGAGCATCCTGGGCCTGACGCTGGACTACGGCCCCTTCCAGTTCCTCGATGGCTTTGACCCCGACCACATCTGCAACCACAGCGACAGCGGCGGCCGCTACGCCTACAACCGCCAACCCAACGTCGCCTACTGGAACCTGTACTGCCTGGGCCAGGCCCTCCTGCCCCTGATCGGCGATCAAGACGTGGCCGTTGCCGCCCTCACCTCCTACAAGACCGTGTTCCCGCGCGAATTGCAAGCACGCATGCAGGCCAAGCTGGGCCTGCTGCACACGCGCGAGGACGACCGCACCCTGATCGAAGACGTCCTCAAGCTCCTGGCCGCGGGCCGGGTCGACTACACCTTGTTCTGGCGGCGGCTGTCTGACCATGTGGCCGGCGGTCCGATCGACCCCGTGCGTGACCTGTTTGTCGACCGCACCGCGATGGACGCCTGGTTACAGCGCTACGTAGACCGCCGGGCCGACGAGCCGGATGACGGCGCGGGCGCACGCATGCGAGCCGTCAACCCCAAATATGTCCTGCGCAATCACCTGGGCGAGCTGGCGATTCGCCAGGCCCGCACGGGCGATTTTTCGGGCGTGTCCCGCCTGCTGGCGGTGCTGCAAGACCCCTTTGCCGAACACCCGCAGGCCCACGACGACTACGCAGGCCTCCCGCCCGAGTGGGCCTCCTCCATTGAAATCAGCTGCTCGTCATGACCTATCCCATTGAAAAGACCGACGCCCAGTGGCAGGCTCTCTTGGCCGAGAAGGGCGCCGAACGCCATGCCTTCGAGGTCACGCGCCGCGCCGCCACCGAGCGGCCCTACACCGGCAAGTACGAACAGGTGTGGGCCGAAGGCACCTACCACTGCATCTGCTGCGGCAGCAAGCTGTTTGATTCGCACACCAAATTCGACGCAGGCTGCGGCTGGCCCAGCTTCTCGCTGGCGGTGCCCGGGGCGATCCGCGAGATCACCGACACCAGCCACGGCATGGTGCGGGTCGAAACCGTGTGTGCACAATGCGGGGCGCATCTGGGTCATGTCTTCCCCGACGGACCCCGGCCCACCGGCCTGCGCTATTGCATGAACTCCGCCTCGCTCGACTTCAACGCCACCTCTGACACACGGCCCGCCGCATGAAGCTGCTGCTCGATTTCTTTCCCATCATCTTGTTCTTCGTGGCCTTCAAGGTCGCGGGGATCTATGTCGCCACGGCGGTCGCCATCGTGGCCACCATCGCCCAGATCGCCTGGATCCGATGGCGCACCGGCAAGGTCGAGCCCCTGCAGTGGATCAGCCTGGCCGTGATCGTGGTGTTCGGTGGCGCCACCTTGCTGGCCCACAGCGAGACCTTCATCAAGTGGAAGCCCACGGTGCTGTACTGGCTCATGGGCGGCGCGCTGATTGCCGGCCCCTTGTTCTTCGGGCGCAACTTCCTGAAGTCGCTGCTGGGATCTCAAGTCACGCTGCACGAGGCCGGCTGGCGTGCCATGAACTGGAGCTGGAGCGCCTTCTTCGTCGTGATGGGCGTGATCAATCTGTGGGTGGCCTACACCTTCGACACCGACACTTGGGTCAACTTCAAGCTGTTTGGCGGCATCGGTCTGATGCTGGTGTTCGTGCTGGCCCAGGGCCTGTACCTGGCTCGCTACATGAAATCGGACGAAGCGGACGAAGCTGCCGATCCGACCAAGCCGCAGCCATGAGCGGCGGCACCGGCATCAGCGCCGACGCCCTGCACGCGCGCCTGACCGAGGCCCTGGCGCCCACCGAGCTGCAAGTGATCGACGAAAGCGCCGACCATGCCGGCCATATGGGCGCCGACGGCACCGGCTCGGGCACCCACTTTCGGGTGCGGATCGCCTCCCCGGCGTTCGCCGGTAAGCGCCGGGTCGCCCAACATC
>CANHSE010000017.1 GCA_947463025.1 Comamonadaceae bacterium | reverse complement strand
CATCGTGTACTTCCACACCTTGTTCTGGCCCGCCATGCTGCAGTTCTCGGGCCGCAAGACGCCCACGCAGGTCAATGTGCACGGCTTCATCACCGTCAGCGGCGAGAAGATGTCCAAGAGCCGCGGCACCGGCATCGACCCGCTCAAGTACCTCTCTCTGGGCATGAACCCGGAGTGGCTGCGTTACTACATCGCCGCCAAACTCAATGGGCGCGTCGAGGACGTCGACTTCAACCCCGACGACTTCGTCGCCCGCGTCAACGCCGACTTGATTGGCAAGTACGTGAACATCGCCAGCCGCGCGGTCAAGTTCGTCCCCGGTGGTCAGCTGGTGGCGAACGACGCCGCCAGCTTGAACCCGACGCGCTTGCTCGAGTCGGTGGCCCGCCTGTACGAGGCACGCGAATACGGCAAGGCCCTGCGCGAGATCATGGCCTATGCCGACGAGGTGAATCTGCGCTTTGACGGCGCAGCCCCCTGGAAGCTGGTCAAGGAAGGCCAGACCGAGCGCGCTGCGGCTGTCTGCTCCGAGTGCCTGGAGCACTTCAAGGTGCTCACCGCCTGCCTCAAGCCCGTGCTGCCCGAGCTGGCCCAACAGGCCGAGGTCTTCCTGCAATGCGCGCCGCTCTCGCTGCAAAGTGCAGCCACGCCGCTGCCCGCGGGCCATCGCGTGGGCGAATACAAGCACCTGATGCAACGCGTCGACCTCAAGCAACTCGACGCCCTCTTCGAGCCGCCCGCGGATTCCGCGCCCGAGGCAGCTGCTGCGGCCGACCCTGGCGGCGAACCCCTTGCCCCCACCATCACGATCGACGACTTCGCCAAGATCGATCTGCGCATCGCCAAGATCGTGCAGTGCGAGGTGGTCGAAGGCTCGACCAAGCTGCTGCGCCTGACGCTCGATGTCGGCGAGGGGCGCACCCGCAATGTTTTCTCTGGCATTGCCAGCGCCTACAAGCCTGAGGATCTGGTGGGCAAGCTCACCGTGATGGTGGCCAACCTCGCACCGCGCAAGATGAAGTTCGGCGTCTCCGAGGGCATGGTGCTGGCCGCCAGCCACGGCGACGAGAAGGCCCAGCCCGGCATCTACGTCTTGCAGCCCGGGCCGGGCGCTCAGCCTGGCATGCGGATACGGTGAGTCGCTTCGCGCCCGCTCCGTTTCGGCCGCGTCTGATCGACTCGCTGCGGGGCTACAGCGCGCGAACTTTTCAGGGCGATTTCGGTGCGGGGCTCACCGTCGCCATCGTCGCCCTGCCCCTGGCCATGGCCTTTGCCATTGCCTCGGGTCTCAAGCCCGAAGCGGGCCTTTGGACCGCCATCATCGGCGGGCTGCTGGTCTCGTTGCTCGGCGGCTCCCATGTGCAGATCGCCGGCCCGGCGGGCGCTTTCATCGTCATCGTCTACGGCATCGTCGAGCGCCATGGCCTGGCCAACTTGCTGATCGCCACCGCCTGCGCCGGCGTGCTGCTGTTTCTGATGGGGCTGCTGCGCCTGGGCCGCTTGGTGCGCCATGTGCCGGTCAGCATCGTCGTCGGATTCACCAACGGCATTGCGGTGCTGATCGCGCTGTCGCAAGTCAAGGACTGGCTGGGCCTGTCAGTAGCCAAGATGCCCGCTGATTTTTTTCACCAGGTGCAGGTCATCGGCCAACACCTGCACACCTTCAATCCGGCAGCCTTTGCCTTGGGCAGCGTCTGCGTGGCCGGTCTGTGGCTGTGGCCCCGCCTGTGGGCACGCCCGTCGCTTCCGGCCACCGACCTGCCCCTGGTCCACCGGGTGGCGGTGGTGGGGGGGCGCGTGCCGGCCCCGATCGTGGCCCTGGTCACGCTCACCGTCGCGGCCTGGGCGCTGCACCTGCCGGTGGAGACCATCGGCTCGCGCTTTGGCGCCATCCCACAAGGCCTGCCCGCGCTGACCTGGCCCGATTTCAGCTGGGAGACGGTCAAGCAACTGGTCAACCCGATCCTGACCCTCGCCCTGTTGGGGGCCATCGAATCACTGCTTTGCGCGCGCATCGCCGACCAGATCGGCGGCTTCAAACGGCACGACGCCAACCAAGAGCTCATGGCGCAGGGGGTGGCCAATCTGGTCACGCCCTTCTTCGGCGGCATGCCGGTCACCGGCACCATCGCGCGTACCGCCACCAATGTGCGCGCCGGCGCCACCACCCCAGTCGCCGGCATCGTCCACGCGTTGGTGCTGGCGGCTCTGGTGCTCCTGGCCGCGCCGCTGGCCTTGCATGTGCCCATGCCCGTGCTGGCCGGCATCCTGATCTTCATCGCCTGGAACATGGGCGAATGGCGCGCGTTTGCCCACTTGCGCCAGCAAAGTGGCCCTTATCGGCTGCTGATGTTGCTGACGTTTTTTCTCACCGTGGTTTTTGATTTGACTGTGGCCCTCGAAGTGGGCCTGGTCACCGCCTGCGTGCTGTTTATACGCAGCATGGGCGCGCAGTTTCGGGTCGAGCCCGTGCCCTCGCAGGTCGCTGGTGAATTGCGCTTTCGCCTGATCGGTTCGCTGTTCTTCGGCGCGGTGGTTCATCTGGATGCGGCCGTCCAGGCCGTGGAGGACGGCCCCGAGACGCCCCAGGTGGTGCTGGACGCCCTCCAACTGGTCTACCTGGACGCCACCGGCGTGGACGCCTTGCGGCAATTGCATCAGGCCGTGAAGGCGCGCGGCGGCACCCTGTTGATGGAGCACCTGCAGCCTCACGTGCAGGACACGCTCGTACGCACTGGCTTCGGGTCAGAACTCGTCGCCTGAGCCCCACCCAGGCCGGCAAGCCGCGTCGTTAGAATCAGCCCCTTCGAAAGTCTCACCATGTCCCTGCTTTTACGCATCTTTCGCCGCCCCGACTACCACTCGGAAGTCAGCCAGTTCATCGACGACCTCAAGGCCAAGCGGCCCCAGCTCGAGGCGCAGCAGCGCGCGGGCCGGGCCCTGCTCTGGGACAAGTCGATCGACCGCGGCCTGCAAAGCGAGTGGCAGGCCGCTCGCGTACGGCAAAAGGCCTACGTCTACGGCAGCGGCGAGCGCTGACGTCCGTCCCCGAGGCCCATGATTCCCGACACCCCTCTCGAGACGCTGCCCGAGCCGGCCACCCCCGAGCTGCCCGGCATGCCCGAGGTCGTCGACCAGGTGGCCCTGGCACGCCTGTATGGCGAGCCGCTGTTCGCGCTGCCCCAGGACCTGTACATCCCGCCCGACGCGCTCGAAGTGTTCCTTGAGGCCTTCGAGGGCCCGCTGGATCTGCTGCTCTATCTGATACGCAAGCAGAACTTCAACATCCTGGACATCCCGATGGCCGGGGTGACGCGCCAGTACCTGCAATACGTCGACGAGATCCGCAGTCGCAACCTGGAGCTCGCCGCCGAGTACCTGCTGATGGCCGCCATGCTGATTGAGATCAAGTCACGCATGCTGCTGCCGCCCAAGAAAGTGGCCGAGGGCCAAGAGCCTGAAGACCCGCGCGCCGAACTCGTGCGCCGCCTGCTCGAATACGAGCAGATGAAGCTGGCCGCCGCCCGCCTGAACGAAGTGCCGCAACTCGGACGCGACGTGCTGCGCGCGCAGGTGTACATCGAGCAATCGCTGCAACCGCGCTTTCCCGATGTGGGCGTGATCGATCTGCAAGAGGCCTGGCGCGACATCCTCAAGCGAGCCAAGCTGGTGCAGCACCACAAGATCTCGCGCGAGGAACTCTCGGTGCGCGAGCACATGAGCCTGGTGCTGCGCAAGCTTCAAGGCCGCAAGTTCATCGAATTCGAAGACCTGTTCGAAGTCCAGCGCGGCATGCCCGTTGTGATCGTCACCTTCATCGCGATGCTGGAGCTGGCCAAGGAAACGCTGATCGAGCTCACTCAGGCCGAAGCCTACGCACCCATTTACGTGCGCCTGGCCTACCAGCCGGCCTAAAGCCCGATCCTCTCCTTTTCATGAACGCCTGCGCGACCCTGGATTTCGACGTGGTCATCGTGGGCAGCGGTCTGGCCGGTCTGTCGGCGGCCCTGCACCTGGCGCCCACACAACGCGTGGCCGTGATCACCAAGCGCGCCCTGTCCGATGGCTCCAGTGGCTGGGCCCAAGGCGGCATCGCTGCGGTGGTGGGCCAGGGCGACACCTTTGATTCGCATGTCGATGACACCCTGGTCGCGGGTGCGGGCTTGTCGGACCCGGCGGCCACCCGCTTCGTGGTCGAACATGCCCCTGAGAGCATCGAGTGGCTGCGGTCGCTGGGTGTGCCCTTCTCGCTCGAGAACGGGCAGCTGCACCTGACCCGCGAAGGCGGCCACAGCGCGCGGCGCATCGTGCACGTGACGGATGCCACCGGCGCCTCGGTACAACAGACGCTGATTGAGCATGTGCGGCGCACCCCCAGCATCACGCTCTTCGAGCATCACATGCTGGTGGACCTGATCGTCGCGGGCAAGATCGGTCTGTCACCGCAGCGTTGCCTGGGCCTGTACGCGCTGGACGAAACGCGCGACGAGGTCGTGGCCTTTCGCGCACCGCACACCATCTTGGCCACCGGTGGTGCGGGCAAGGTCTACCTCTACACCACCAACCCCGACACGGCGACGGGCGACGGCATTGCCGCCGCCTGGCGGGCGGGGTGCAGCGTGGTCAACATGGAAGTCATCCAGTTCCACCCGACCTGCCTGTACCACCCGCACGTCAAGAATTTCCTGATCACGGAAGCCGTTCGGGGCGAGGGCGGGCGCCTCTTGCTGCCCGATGGCACGCGCTTCATGCCCTCGCACGATCCGCGCGCCGAACTCGCGCCGCGCGATGTCGTGGCCCGGGCGATCGACTTCGAGATGAAAAAGCACGGTCTGGACTGCGTGCACCTGGACATCTCACACCAGAGCCCCGAATTCATCCGCGAACATTTTCCTAACGTCCAGGCACGCTGCCTGGAGCTGGGTATCGACATCACGCGCGAGCCTATCCCCGTGGTACCCGCCGCTCACTACACCTGCGGCGGCGTGCAGACCGACCTGGCGGGTCGCACTGAACTGGACGGCCTGCATGCCATCGGCGAGACCACCTACACCGGCCTGCACGGTGCCAACCGACTGGCCAGCAACTCGCTGGTCGAATGCATGGTGTTCGCGCGCTCGGCCACCCAGGACATCCTGAACCACCCGCCACCCCCAGCCCCACCAGTACCCGCCTGGGACGACAGCCGAGTGACCGACGCCGACGAAGCCGTGGTGATCGCCCACAACTGGGACGAACTTCGCCGTTTCATGTGGGACTATGTGGGCATCGTGCGCACCAACAAGCGCCTGGAGCGTGCGGCGCGGCGCATCGCCTTGCTGCAGCACGAGATCCAGGAGTTCTACAGCGCCTTCCACGTCACGCGTGACCTGCTCGAATTGCGCAATCTGGTGCAAGTCGCCGACCTGATCGTGATGTCGGCCATGATGCGCCACGAAAGCCGTGGCCTGCATTACAGCCGCGACTACCCGAAGATGCTGGACAAAGCTGTGCCCACGATCCTGCGCACGGGGCAGGCGGGGGTTCGGGCCGCGGCCTGAACCCCGGTGCGCGGCGCTTTAGGCCGCGCCGATATGGGGCACCAGCGACCCGGGCGCACGCCCGTCCTTGAGCCCCTGGGTGAAGGCCAGCATGCGGTCGATCGGCAGCTTCGCGCGTACGCCCAGTGCCGGATCAACAAAGACTTCGTTGGCTCCCGTCTCCAGCACCCGCGCCACATCCGCCAGGCTGTTCATCGCCATCCAGGGGCAGTGCGCGCAGCTTTTGCACGTGGCGCTGTTGCCCGCAGTCGGCGCCTCAATGAACACCTTGTCCGGATTGAGCGTACGCAGCTTGTGCATCATTCCGTTGTCGGTCGCGACGATGAACTCGGGCGCGTCCATCTCGCGGGCCGCCTTGAGGATGCCGGAGGTCGAGCCCACCGCATCGGCCAGGGCCACCACCTCGGCGGGCGACTCCGGATGCACCAACACCTTGGCGCGCGGGTGCTCGCGCTTGAGGGCCTCTAGCTCGAAGGCCTTGAATTCGTCGTGCACGATGCACGAGCCATTCCACATCACCATGTCCGCGCCGGTCTCGCGCTGGATGTAGCTGCCCAGGTGGCGATCCGGCGCCCACAGCAGCTTGTGCCCCTGGTCCTTGAGCGCGCGCACGATGTCCAGCGCGCAGCTGGAGGTGACCAGCCAGTCGGCGCGCGCCTTCACCGCGGCACTGGTGTTGGCATAGACCACCACCGTGCGATCCGGGTGCTGGTCGCAAAACGCGCTGAAATCGGTCACCGGGCAACCTAGATCGAGCGAGCAGGTCGCATCCAGATCGGGCATCAGCACGCGTTTGTGCGGCGAAAGAATCTTGGAGGTCTCGCCCATGAAGCGCACGCCCGACACCACCAGCGTCTGCGCCGGATGGTCGCGACCAAAACGCGCCATCTCCAGTGAATCACTGACCAGACCGCCGGTTTCCTCGGCCAGGTCCTGCAAGTCGGGGTGCACGTAGTAGTGCGACACCAGAACGGCATCGCGCGCCTTGAGCAGGGCCCGGATGCGGTCCTTGAGCGCGCTGCGATCGGCCGGGGAAGGCTCGGGCGGCACGCGGGCCCAGGCATGGCGGGTGTCGCAGCTGGCCCCCGAGGGCTGCTCGTACTCGACATCGATTACAGGGATCACCGCAGGCATCAGACTTCCTTGGCACGCCAAACCGCGTATTTTCGCAGGTGACCTCAGTGGCCGCCGTCGCCGTCCCCAGCAACCCACCGCCCCCGTCAAAATATCGCCCATGAACCCGCCCTACACCCCGCAGACGCTCACCCACGCCGACGCGCAGGCCCTGCCCGGTGCCACCGTGCTCGAGTTCGGCACGAATTGGTGCAGTTGGTGCCAGGGCGCCCAGCCCGCCATCGAGCAGGCCCTGCAGGCCCACACCGGCCTGCGTCACCTGAAGATCGAGGACGGTAAGGGCCGCCCGCTGGGGCGCGCCTATGGGGTCAAGCTATGGCCGACCCTGATCTTTCTCAAGGACGGGCACGAAGTCGCCCGTGTGGTCCGCCCCGACGCTGAGTCCGCGCTGAGCGACGCGCTGACGCAACTGGCCTGAGCCAGCGCCTGCAATCAGCGCTCGGCGCGCGCCTCGCGCCCCATGAGGTCGGCCACTGCGGCTTGCGGCGTGAGCGCCCCATCGAGCAAGGCCACCACCGCACGCGCGATCGGCATATCCACCCCCAGGCCGGCTGCACGCTGCACCACGGTGCGCGCGCAGTACACGCCCTCGGCCACATGACCGAGCGACTGCACGGCCTGCGCCAGGGTACGCCCCTGAGCCAGTTGCAGACCCACCTGTCGGTTGCGACTGAGGTCGCCGGTGGCGGTCAGCACCAGATCGCCCAGGCCGGACAGACCCATGAAGGTCTCGGCGCGCGCGCCCAGGGCCAGGCCCAGACGGGTGATCTCGGCCAGCCCCCGCGTTATCAGCGCGGCGCGGGCGTTGAGCCCCAGACCGAGGCCATCGCACAGACCGGTGGCGATGGCCAGCACGTTCTTGACTGCACCGCCCACTTCCACGCCCACCCAATCGTCATTGGCATACACCCGCAAGCTGGCGCTGTGAAAGGCCGCCACCAGAGCGTCACGCACGGCAGCCTGGGGGCTGGCGGCGACCAGGGCGGTCGGCTGGCCGCGCGCCACTTCCAGGGCGAAGCTAGGGCCGCTGAGGGCGCCCGCGTCGAGGCCGGGGGCCACCTCGGCCTGGATCTCGTGACCGAGCAAGCCACGCGGGGGCTGCCCCCCCGCCTCGAAGCCTTTGCACAGCCAAGTCACGGGCATCGACACCCCGGTCAGTTCGGTCAGCAGGCCCCGCAGGCCCGCCATCGGCGTGGCAATCACCACCAAGTCATGCCCCTGCGCCAGCGAGGCAAGGTGCGAGCCCTCGCGCACGGTGATGCGCGCAGGCAAGGCGATGCCGGGCAGGTAACGTCGGTTTTCGCGGTCGGCGCGCAGATCGCGGGCCTGCTGCGGGTCGCGCGCCCACAGGGTGAGGTCATGGCGCGCGGCAGCACTGACCGACAAGGCCGTGCCCCAGGCGCCGGCGCCGAGGACCAGGATCTTCATGCGCGCCGCCGGGCCGCCCCAAGGCGCGAGGGCCTGCGCGGGGGGCAGGACGCCACACGGAGTGAGCGGACGTGGGAGCGCATCGCGCGGCCGCCTCGGCGTCGATCAGGCCTGGGTGATGATGCTGCCCAGGGGCTTTTGCGTATCCTGCGCCTGCTGCTGCTCGAACATCGCCTGGAAGTTGATCTCCGACAGATGCACCGGCGGGAAGCCCGCGCGGGTGATGAGGTCGGCCACGCTGGCGCGCAGGTAGGGGTAGACGATCTGCGGGCAAGCGATGCCCATGATGGCACCCATCTGGTCTTCGGGGATGTTGCGAATCTCGAAGATGCCACCCTGCTTGCACTCGGCCAGGAACACGGTGCGATCGGTGATCTTGGTGGTCACCGTGGCGGTGACACAGACCTCGTAGACGCCATCGGCCACTTGGCCCGCCTCGATCCCCAACTGGATATCGACCGTGGGCTGCTGCTGCTCCAGCAGGATGGCGGGGGAATTGGGTTGCTCGAGCGAGGCCTCTTTCAGGTAGACGCGCTGGATGTGGAAGACGGGGTCCTGGGTATCGGCCATGGCTTGCTTTCTTGGGAAGGTTTGGATTATCTCAGGCGCCTTGCAGCAGGGGCGTGAGGCCGCCGCGGCCATCGAGGGCGACGAGGTCGTCGCAGCCGCCCACATGGGTCTCGCCGATGAAGATCTGAGGCACGGTGCGTCGGCCGGTGACTTGCATCATGTGGTCACGCGCTTGCGCGTCGAGGTCGATGCGGATCTCTTCGATTTGCTCGACGCCGCGGGCCTTGAGCAGCTGCTTAGCGCGCTGGCAATAGGGGCAGACGGCGGTGGTGTACATCTTGACGGAGGGCATACGGAAGTCCTTCAGGCTTTTTCCAGAGGCAGGTTGGCCTCTTTCCAGGCGCGCAGGCCACCGGCCAGGACCTGGGCGTTGTCGTACCCGAGCTTGCGCGCGAGGCCCTGTGCGCGCTGGGCGCGTCCACCCGTGGCGCACACCAGCAGTAGCGGCAATGATTTGTTGCGGGCTACCTCGGGCAGGCGCGCTTCCAACTGCGCCAGAGGCACATGGCGCGCACCTCCCAGATGGCCGGCCGCGAACTCGGCATCGTCGCCCACATCGATCACCACCGCTTTGTCGCGGTTGATCAACTGCACAGCGGCCGTGGGGTTCAGCCCCGGGCCGCCGGCGCCGCGCAGCACGGGCCACAGAAGCATCGCCCCAGAGGTGATCGCCACCGAGAGAAGCATCCAGTTATCAATGAAGAAGTTCACAAAGGTCCTTGCAGGCAGGCAAACAGCCCTCGATTCTAGAATCCCGGCTTTGTCCTTGACTTCGACAGGCACTTGCCCATGTACAAACTCGTGCTGATTCGCCACGGCGAATCGACCTGGAACCTCGAAAACCGCTTCACCGGCTGGACCGACGTCGACCTCACCCCCACCGGCATCCAGCAGGCCCAGGACGCCGGCCGCCTGTTACGCAGCGAGGGCTACGACTTCGACCTGTGCTTCACCAGCGTCCTCAAACGGGCCACCCGCACCCTCTGGCACTGCCTGGACGAACTCGATCGCACCTGGCTGCCGGTGCAACACTCCTGGCGTCTGAACGAGCGGCATTACGGCGCCCTGCAGGGTCTGAACAAGGCCGAAACCGCACGCGAGTACGGCGACGCGCAGGTGCTGGTCTGGCGCCGCAGTTATGACACGCCCCCACCGCCCCTGACCGCGACCGACCCGCGCTGCGAGCGCGGTGACCGCCGTTACGCCGACCTGGCCCCCTCGCAAGTGCCCCTGACCGAGTGCCTGAAGGACACCGTAGCCCGCGTGCTGCCGTTCTGGAATGAGTCCATCGCCCCGGCCATTCGATCGGGCCAGCGGGTGCTGGTGGCGGCCCACGGCAACTCGATCCGGGCCCTGGTCAAGTACCTCGATGGCATCTCCGACGACGACATCGTGGGCCTGAACATCCCCAACGGCATCCCCCTGGTCTACGAGCTAGACGCCGACCTGCGCCCGATCCGCCGCGCCTATCTGGGCGACGCCGAGGCGGCCGCCCGGGCCGCCGCCGCTGCGGGCAGCCACGGCAAGACGTAAAAAACCCCGGGGCGGACAGAACCCCGGGCGAGAAACCGCGTCCCGTACCCGACGCGGGTGTATATTGCTCACCCGCAGGACAGGCCCCTTCCATGAGTCAGAAACTGAAGATCGCCGGCTGGATTTCCGTAGGCGCCCTGGCCGGAGCGCTCACCACCGTCTCGCTGCAAACCGTGGCACGGGGCTCGCTTGCGCCCTTGCCGCTCGAGGAGTTGCAGCAGCTGGCGGCCGTCTTCGGCATGATCAAGTCCGACTATGTCGAGCCGGTCGACGAGAAAAAGCTCATCACCGACGCCATCTCCGGCATGGTGGCCAACCTCGATCCGCACTCCCAGTATTTCGACAAGAAGTCCTTCAAGGAATTCCGTGAGGGCACCACGGGCCGCTTCGTCGGCGTGGGCATCGAGATCTCCCAGGAAGACGGCCTGGTCAAGGTGGTCTCTCCCATCGAAGGCTCACCCGCCTTCCGCGCGGGCCTGGCACCTGGCGACCTGATCACCAAGATCGACGACACCGCCGTCAAGGGCCTGTCGCTGTCCGAGGCCGTCAAGCGCATGCGCGGTGAGCCCAACACCAAGGTGATTCTCACCATCTACCGCAAGGACGAGAACCGCACCTTCCCGGTCACCATCACGCGCGAAGAAATCAAGACCGTGTCGGTCAAGGGCAAGGTCATCGAACCGGGCTACGCCTGGATCCGCCTGTCGCAGTTCCAGGAGCGCACCGTCGATGACTTCGTGCGCAAGGTCGAAGAGGTCTACAAGGCCGACCCCGCCCTCAAGGGCCTGGTGCTAGACCTGCGCAATGACCCCGGTGGCCTGCTCGACGCAGCCGTCGCCGTCTCCGCGGCCTTCCTGCCCGAGGGCGTGAACGTGGTGTCCACCAACGGCCAGCTGGCCGAGAGCAAATTCGTCTACAAGGCAGCGCCCGAGTTCTACCAGCGCCGCTCCGGCAACGACCCCCTGCGTCGCCTGCCCGCCGCCCTCAAGACCGTGCCCCTGGTGGTTCTGGTCAATGAAGGCTCGGCCTCGGCCAGCGAGATCGTGGCGGGCGCCCTGCAGGATCACAAGCGCGCCACCATCATGGGCAGCCAGACCTTCGGCAAGGGCTCGGTGCAAACCGTTCGTCCTCTGGGCCCCGACACCGGTCTGAAGATCACCACCGCCCGCTACTACACGCCCACCGGCAAGTCCATCCAGGCGCGCGGCATCGTGCCCGACGTGCTGGTCGACGAAAGCGCTGAGGGCAATGTCTTCGCCCTGCTTCGCACGCGCGAGGCCGACCTGGACAAGCATCTGGGTAGCGGCCAGGGTGGCACCGAGGCCAAGGACGCAGCCCGCGAGCGCGCCCGTGAGGAAGCCCGCAAGCGCGCCGAAGAAGAATCGCGCAAGCCGGTCGCCGAACGCAGCCGAATCCCCGAGTTCGGCAGCGACAAGGATTTCCAACTCGCGCAGGCCCTGAACCAGCTCAAAGGTCGTCCGGTCCTCGTGAGCAAGACGCAGGTGATCGAGCGCAAGAACGAAAAGAAGGACAACTGAGGCCCCGCCCACCGCGCCCTCCCGAGCCGGTCTGCGCAAGTAGACCGGCTTTTTACATCGCCCGTCCCCTGACCCTATGAACCACCCCCACGTCCGCCCACTGCGTGTGGCTTCCTGCCCCCCGAGGGGGCCTTCGCGCCTTGGGGCGGCCCGGCGGCGCTCATGACCGACGACGACCTGCTTCGCTATTCGCGCCACATCCTGCTGGAAGAAATCGGCGTCGAGGGTCAACAGCGCCTGGCTGCATCGCACGCGGTGGTGATCGGCGCAGGCGGCCTCGGCTCGCCCGTGGCCCTGTACCTGGGCAGCGCGGGCCTCGGGCGCATCACCCTGGTCGATGCCGACACGGTGGATGTGACCAACCTGCAGCGTCAGATCGCACACGCCCAAGACCGCGTGGGCCAAGCCAAGGTCGACTCGGCCCGCGAGGCGATCCGCGCGCTCAATCCCGCCGTGAATGTGCAGGTCGTGGCGCAGCGGGCCGACGCGGCACTGCTCGACACGCTGGTGCCAGGCGCCAGCGTGGTGCTCGATTGCACCGACAACTTCGCCACCCGCCACGCGATCAATGCGGCCTGCGTGCGCCATCGCGTGCCGCTGGTGTCGGGCGCGGCGATCCGCTTTGATGGCCAGGTCGCCGTCTACGATCCGCGCGATGGCCAGGCGCCCTGCTATGCCTGCGTGTTTCCGCCGCAGCAGGCGGTAGAAGAAACGCGATGCGCCACGATGGGGGTGTTCGCGCCGCTGGTGGGCGTGATCGGCAGCCTGCAGGCCGCGGAGGCGCTCAAGCTCCTGGCAGGCGCCGGCACCACGCTGACCGGGCGCCTCCTGATGCTCGACGGCCTGCGCATGGAGTGGAACGAGATCCGCGTGTCGCGACAAGCGGGGTGCCCGGTGTGCGGATCGCACGCGCCGGAAACGCCTGCGACCTGAAAACTCAGTCGATCAGTTTGTTCTTCAGGGCGTAGTAGGTGAGGTCGCTGTTGGAGGCGAGGCTCATTTTTTCCATCAGACGCGTGCGGTAGGTGCTTACCGTCTTGACCGACAGCGACAGCGCCCGTGCAATGTCCCCCGCCGTCTCGCCCTTGGCGAGCTTGAGAAACACCTGGAACTCGCGCTCGGACAGCTGCTCGTGGGGCGCGCCGCCCTCCTTGCGATTGAGTTGCTGCGCGAGCAGTTCGGCCACCGCCGGCGAGATGTAGCGGCGGCCCAGTGCGATGGTGCGGATCGCGTTGACGATCTCCATCGGCTCGCATTCCTTGTTCAGATACCCGCTGGCTCCCTGGCGTATCAGGTTCATCGCGTAATGCTCCTCGGGATAGCCCGAGAGAATCAGGATGCCTACATCAGGCGCCTTGGCGCGAATCATGCCCAGGGCGTCGATGCCACTCTGGCCTGGCATGGACAGGTCCATCACCAGCACGTCGAGTTCGGTGGTGCGCACCAGATCGATGGCCTCACGCCCGGTAGCGGCCTCGCCCACCACCCTCAGGTCCACTTGCTCGGAGAAAAACTGCTTGAGCCCTGAACGCACGATGGCGTGGTCATCCACGATGCCGACTTTGATCATGTCCGTTCTCTTTCCTCGCCTGCTGCTTGCCTCACTCCAGAATGAAACCAAATGGCCGCAATTTCCGGAGCGATAAGCGGCAATTCTATTCACACTCGATCCGAAATAGAGGCCTTGCGACGCATAAATCCAATTGAATGCAATTGAGTTCGGTCCGCGCGATGCGCGCCTCGCGTCCTACAGCACGGTGCCGCGCGGGCCTACTGGTTTTCGGGTTGCGCTCCGATCAGTGACAGCTGACCTCGCACCGTACGCTCGGTCGATCTGTATGACTTCTTCGCCCGAGGACCCCGCCATGATCGAACAACGACAGTCTCGTCAAGCCCGCGCTAACGGATCGCCAGCCGATACTGGCGCGATCGACAGTGGCGGTGTTTTTGACAGCACGCGCGAACTCGCCGCTCTGGCTCTGGAGAGAGCCGCCGAAAAAATGCGCGATTTGCGTGAGGGTGTTGTCGATACCGCCAGCGGGGTCCAGCGCAAGGTCCAGGACTATGCCGGCGCGACCTCGCGCTACGTCGCCGACCAGCCAGTGCGTGCCGCCCTGATCGCCGTGGGCATCGGCGCGCTGATCACGGCAGCGATCTTGGTCGCACGCCGTCGTCATCACCGCTACTGAATCCACACGCGGACACATGGCGTTGCACCCCCTCTTCTCGGTGCTGGTGCGCCGACCGGATCTGGTCCTGGCCCACTTGGCCGGCTATGCCGACTTGATACGCCAGGAAACGCAGGTCACCGGTACCTGGCTCGTACGGCGTGCCATCGCGTGGGCCCTCGCGATCCTGGCCTTCGTCGTGTTCCTGATCCTCGCAGGTGTGGCGGTCATGATGGCCGCCCTCCAACACGAGTTCCACTGGATGCTGCTGCTGGTACCGGGGCTTGCACTGGCGCTGGCGATCGGGGCCTACCTATGGGCACGTCGCAAACCGCCGCAGGCGGCCCTCGGTGAGCTGCGCGCGCAGTTCCAGGCCGATCTCGACACCCTTGGAAGCCTGGGTTCGGCATGAGCACGCCGGCGCAGCCCGACGCGACGCACACGGCACTGACGCCCGCACAGCGCCTGGCGCGATCGCGTCTGACCCTCCTGGACTACCTGCAGCAAAGCGGGCGGGACACCCCATCCTCCCAGGCACAGGCCCCAACGTGGCGTAGCGCACGCGATGCCGCGCGCCACCACTGGGAAGATCACCCCGCGCGCCTGGTCGCCGAGCTAGTCGGGCCCTTGCTGTCGCACTGGGGCCGTCGGCATCCACTGGCTTTTCTGGGCGTCGCCGCGGCGATCGGTGCGGCCCTCGTGATGGCGCGCCCCTGGAAGCTGATGTCGGTGACCGGCGTGCTGATCGCCGCGCTCAAGTCTTCAAACCTGGCCTCGCTGGCGATGTCGGTGCTGGCCGCACGCCGCGCGCCTCCGCGCGATCGCGGCCCCTGTTGAACCCACGCCGGCGGGATGGCTGCGGCCGCCGGCGTATTGCGCAGTCTCACCCGCAGCCGTCATCTCAAGTTTTCCAAGGAACACACCATGCTTCACACCCTGCGCATCCTGGCTCTGGCCAGCGCCGCCGCCCTGTCTGTCTTCGCAAGCGGCTGCGCCGTCACGCGCGGGCAGTCGACGATGGGCAGCTACATAGACGACACGGGCATCACGGCGGGCGTCAAGGCCCGCTTGCTCGAGGACAAGAGCACTGGCGGCTTGTCGATCAACGTCGACTCGCTCAATGGCACGGTGGCCTTATCCGGCTTTGCGACCTCCGAATCCGAAAAGGCCCGCGCCGAGGCCCTTGCGCGCGAGGTCCAGGGGGTCAAGAGTGTGCGCAATAACCTGATCGTGCGCCCGCCCACGCGCTGATGCGGCGACAGGTCGTCACCGACCGCGGATTCAGGTCATAGGGGAGGAAGAAATCAGGGTTTACCCAGGGCGATTGCTCTGAGCCATCGCGCGTCGCGCCACTAGAGTCGTGGCATGACATCACGCCGTCCCAACCTGATCTACATCGTGGCCGACGACCTGGGCTTCGCTGACCTGGGCTGCTATGGCGGGCGCGACGCGCGCTTCGGCGCGGTCTCCCCTGTCCTCGACAACCTCGCCGCCCAAGGCCTGCGCTTCACCGAGGGCTATTCCAACTCGCCGGTATGCTCGCCCACGCGCTTTGCCATCATGACTGGGCGCTACCAGTACCGCCTGCGTGGCGCCGCCGAAGAACCCATTAACAGTCGGGCCCGTCACAGCACCACGCTGGGCCTGCCCACCGACCATCCGACCCTGCCCTCCCTCCTGCGCGATGCCGGCTATCGCACCGCCCTGATCGGCAAATGGCACCTGGGCTACCCGCCCACCTTCGGCCCCCTGCGATCGGGCTACGAGGAATTCTTCGGGCCGATGGCGGGCGGTGTCGACTACTTCAACCACGCTGCTAGCACGGGCGACCATGACCTGTGGCAAGGCGAGGAATTGAAGCAGGAAGAGGGCTACCTGACCGACCTGCTGTCACGCCGCGCGGTGGACTACATCGACCGCATGGCCACGCAGGACGCACCCTTCCTCCTGAGCCTGCACTACACCGCACCGCACTGGCCCTGGGAAACGCGTGACGATGCCCACATCGCGCCCGCACTGCGCGGCAAGCTGTTTCACCTCGATGGCGGCAACATCCACACCTACCACCGCATGATCCACCACATGGACGAAGGCATCGGCTGGGTGATGGACGCCCTGCGTCGCCATGGCATGGACCACAACACCCTGGTGATCTTCACCAGCGACAACGGCGGTGAGCGCTTCTCGGATAACTGGCCCCTGGTGGGCGGCAAGATGGATCTGACCGAGGGCGGCATCCGCGTGCCCTGGATCGCGCACTGGCCCGCAGTGATCGCCCCGGGTCGCACCACACGACAGCACTGTTTGAGCATGGACTGGTCGGCCACTTTCCTAGAGGCCGGTGGCGCGCAGCCCCAGTCGGACTACCCGCTGGATGGCGTCTCGCTCATGCCGGTGCTGCGCCAACCCGATGCGCCCCTGCAGCGACCCATGTACTGGCGCATGAACCACCGAGGCCAGCGCGCCGCCCGCGTCGGCGACTGGAAGTACCTGCGCGTCGACGGCCACGACTATCTGTTCAACATCCCGGGCGACGAACGCGAGCGCGCGAACCTGGCCACCCGCGAACCTGAACGCCTGGCGCGCATGCGTACCGACTGGGAAAACTGGAACGCCAGCATGCCCCCGATCCCGGACGACGCGACCATCAGCTTGGGCTACGGCGCCAAGGACATGCCACAGCGTTAAGCTTGGGGGGATGTCCAAGCTGTCTCGTTGGTTTCCCTTCCTGCACTGGCCGCGTCCTGACGCGCCTCTTTTGCGCGGGGAATTCGCTGCTGCACTCACCGTGGTGGTGGTGATGATCCCGCAGTCGGTGGCCTATGCGGGCTTGGCGGGCATGCCGCTGATCACGGGTCTGTATGCCGCCTTCCTGCCGATGGTGTTGGCGGTGCTTTTCAGTCAATCGACTCGGTTGTCGGTCGGTCCCGCCGCCCTGACCTGCGTGCTGGTGGGCGCGTCTCTCGTGGGCATGGCCGAACCGGGTAGTGCGCAGTGGGTGGCGCTGGCGGTCTGGCTCGCCCTGCTCTCGGGGGCGATGCAACTGGCGGTGGGTGCCAGTGGCTCCGCCTGGCTGCTCAATCTCGTGAGTGCGCCCGTGCTCGCTGGCTTCACGCAGGCCGCCGCCCTCCTGATCATCGCCTCGCAGCTGCCGGCCTTCGTGGGCGTGAAGGGACCGCTGACGAATCTGCTGGCAGGCCCCGCGATGAACCTCGAGGCGCTCAGTTATGGCCTGGGCAGCCTGATCCTCTTCGAGGTGGGCAAGCGTGTGCTGCCCCGCCTGCCTGTGGTGTTGATCGTGGTCGCCGCAACCGCAGCCCTCAGTGCTGCCACAGGCTACGCCACGCGCGGCGCGGTGATCGGCGACCTGCCCGCGGGCCTGCCGTCCTTGTACTGGCCGGGGCTGCCGGCCTGGGAGCAGTTCGCCTCGCTGATTGCACCCGCTGCCGTGATCGCGTTGGTCAGCTCGCTGGAGATGGCCTCCAGCGCCAAGATCGAGAACCAGCGCGAAGGCCGCCGCTGGGATGCCAACCAGGACCTGATCGGACAGGGCGTGGGCAAGCTCGCCTCGGGCTTGTGCGGCAGCTTTCCCACCAGCGCCTCGTTCTCGCGGTCGGCCATCACGCTGCAGGCGGGCGCGCGCACAGGCTGGTCGGCGGTCTGCGCTGCGCTCATCGTGCTGGCGGCGCTTCTCTTTCTGATGCCCACGCTGTACCACGTGCCTTCGGCGGTGCTGTCGGCCATCGTGGTGTCGGCTGTATTGGGGCTGATCAAGCCGCGCCTGTTCCCCTCCCTGTGGCGACTGGATCGCGTCGAGGCCAGTATCGCCATCGCCACCTTCGCCGCCACACTCCTCACCGCACCCCGCATCTACTGGGGCGTACTCACAGGCGTGGTGCTCGGGCTGGCGCATTTTCTGCACCACCGCCTGCATCCTCGCATCATCGAAGTAGGGTTGCACCCGGACGGCAGCCTGCGCGATCGCCATCTGTGGAAGCTCGCACCCATCGCGCCCCACACCTATGCGCTGCGCATGGACGACGCGCTCGATTTCGCATCCGCCAGCGCCCTGGAGCGCGCCGTGGTCGAACACCTCGCGCAGGATCCGCAGGTGCGTCAGGTGTGCTTGTTCGCGCACCCGATCAACCGCATCGATGCGACAGGCGTCGAGGTCTTCTCCCAACTGCGACGCTACCTGGCCAGTCGTGGTGTGACGCTGCATCTGAGCGGCCTGAAGCTGCCAGTTGAAGACATGCTGCGTCGGGCGGGGACCCTGGACGACGACCCGCTGCTACGCCTGCATCGCACCGACCCGGAGGCCCTGGCCGCCTTGGGCCACCCCAGCGCCTGAAGCGCGCGATCAGGCGGTCAGGATCCATCCCTCCAGAGGGTCGACCTGCGCCGGCAAGCCCCAAGAGGGCGCCCCATGACGCTGCGCCCAGGCGGCCTGGATCATGCACAGCACGGCATCCAGGCTGTCGCCGCTGGCGTCTTGCACCAGCGCGTCGCGCTGGGCGTGGGTGATCTTCAGTCGCAGGGCCAGGCGGCTGCGTCCGGTCTCCAGCGCTTCGAGCAAGTCCTTGCGCGCGATCAGGCGCTCGGGTGTCTGCTTGGCCGCATCGTCGCTCTTGTAACTGCGTCGCTCGATCAACTCGCGAGCGAGCAGCCCCGGATAAGCTTCGAGCGCTACGCGGCGTGCATCGCCGGCATGCAGACCGGGTAGGTGTACCCCGGCCGCCATCAAGTGAGGCACGGCCGCATGCAGCATGTAGGCCACCGGCGGGTTCACCCATTTCATCGAAGGACTGGAGCCGGCCTGCTTGTCAAAAGCGCGGTGCGCGAACTTGCCCCCGACCGGGCGGGCGTCGCAAAAAGCCGCAAAGGTGTCGCGGATCTGCGCACGCGAGAGGCTGGCGTAATGGGCCATGCAATCGGCCCACTGCAAGGGCCATCCCAGGTGCTCCACGAGCTCACGCGGCAACCCGAACGGCACATCAAAGCCTCCCACCCAATCGTCAGGCTGTGCCAGCCAACGGGCCCAATCCTCGAGCGTGGGCATCTTCTCGATGCGATCGAGCACCACCGCGTCGCTGCGCCGCGCGCCGAAGGCCAGCACGATCGGCTTGCGCCGGGTGGGGCTGCTGGAGAAATCGCAGCCGACCACAGAGGACGTCATGTGAGAGGTGGCGCCAGGGGGTGAACGCAGGTCGCCACTGCCGCTCTTCGCAGCGGGCGCGGGCAGTTGCTAGACGCGACCGCAGATCGCGGCGGTGGCCATCAGGTCTTCAAGCAGCGCCAGCGAGACATGACCAGACACCGAATACGGATCCAGCTCGGGGCGCTCGGCGTACTTCAGCAAGATGGATTGATTGACCTTGCTGATATTGACCTGCCCCATGGTCCATCCCCCGAAGCGGCGCTCGGTGATTTCCTCGTAGTGGAGCAGGGCTACGTCCTTGTGACGCGGATCCTTTTGGATATGGCCATACAGCTCGGACACCGCCATGCGTCCGCCCTCGATGGCCTGCAGGAAGATGTCGCCGCCGTAGCACAGGATGCCGGTGATCCCGGTGGTGGGATTGTGCTGACGCGACTGCGCCAGGATGGATTCGATCGCGGCCGGACTGGGGTCCACCGCGCGGCTGCAATACAGGAGTCTCACCAGCATGTCGGTTTCACTTCGGGATCAATGACAGAAATTCACGGCGCAGGGCGGAGTCCTTGAGGAACACGCCGCGCATGACCGAATTGATCATCTTGCTGTCCATGTCCTTCACGCCGCGCCAGGCCATGCAATAGTGGGTGGCTTCCATCACGATGGCCAGGCCGTCGGGTTGGGTCTTGTCCATGATCAGGTCGGCCAGTTGCACCACGGCTTCTTCCTGGATCTGGGGCCGCCCCATGACCCACTCGGCCAGTCGCGCGTACTTGGACAGACCGATCACATTGGTGTGTTCATTGGGCAGCACGCCGATCCAGACCCGGCCAATGACGGGGCAAAAATGGTGGCTGCAGGCCGAACGCACCGTGATCGGGCCGACGATCATCAGCTCGTTCAGGTGCTCGGCGTTCGGAAACTCCGTGATGCTCGGAGCCTTGACGTAGCGACCCCGGAACACCTCACTCAGGTACATCTTGGCTACGCGGCGCGCGGTGTCGCCTGTGTTGTGGTCGCTCTCGGTGTCAATGACCAGGCTGCTCAACACGCCCTGCATCTTGCCCGCGACTTCGTCCAGCAAGGAATCGAGCTCGCCCGGTTCGATGAAGTCGGCGATGTTGTCGTTGGCGTGGAATCGCTTGCGCGCCGCCCGGATACGCTCGCGGATCTTGACCGACACGGGTGTTCCAACGTCGGCGTCGACGGGAGCGGAAGTCTTGGAGGATTCGGCTTTCATCAGCATGGGGGATGCTAACACCCGACTTTGTGCGAAAGCGCAGAAATGGCCGCTCTACACGCAGGATTGGGTACCAAGGAACTACATCGACTGACCCACTCAGAGGTATCTCTTGCCCTGGATCATCAAGGCCAGGCGCATGACGCCCAGGGCGAGCCGCTCCAGCACGCGCTCGACCAGCGGCCGCCGGGCGTAGCGTTGTGGGTCCATCTCCTGCCCATGATCGGCAATCGCCTGCATCAGGCGCCCACGCAGCTGGCCGGCAAAGGCCTTGTCCTCGACCACCACATTGGCCTCGCGCGCCAGCAGCAGGCTCAGGGGATCGAGATTGGACGAACCCACGGTGGCCCAGTGCCCGTCGATCACGGCCACCTTGGCGTGCAGGAAGCTGGGGGAATACTCATGGATCGTCACACCCGCCCGCAGCAGGCTGCCGTACACCGGCCGCGAGGCGTAGTACTGCATGAAGTATTCGTAGCGCCCCTGCAGCAGCAGCGTGACGTGCACGCCGCGGCGGGCCGCACGCTCGAGGGCCAGCCGCAAGCGGCGTCCCGGTACGAAATAGGCGTTGGCGATGACGATCTCACGCTGCGCTCGCCCGATGGCGCGCAGGTAAGCGCGTTCGATGTGGCTGCGATAGCGCAGGTTGTCACGCAGCATCAGCGCGGCGCGAAACGACCCGTGCTGCTCCAGCGGCTGCTTCGGACTCTGCGCAGGATGCGAGGTCAGGGCTTCGGCCAGCGCGTGCGGGTTCAGGGTGTGAATGGCACGCAGGCGCTGCCAGATCTGGCGGATGGAACGGCGTACATCGGCCACCAACGGACCGCGTACCCGCACGGCAAAGTCCAGGCGGGGCGCCTGCAGCTGGCCATGCCCAGGATCGTGCAGATCGTCCAGGATGTTGATACCGCCGCAAAACGCCACCGCATCATCGACGACGCACAACTTGCGATGCAGACGGCGCCAACTGCCTGGCCAGAGCACGCCCAGGCTACCCACAGGCGCATAGACCTGCCAATCAATCCCGGCCTGCCGAAAACGCCGGCGCCAGGTGGCGGGCATGAGCGGTGTGCCAAAACCATCGACCACCACGCGCACCGTCACCCCACGCAGTGAAGCACGCTCGAGCGCCAGGGCCACCGCCTCACTCGCCCCTGTGAAATCGAAGATATAGCTTTCCAGCCAGACTTCATGTTTTCCTGCTTCGATGGCGGCAATCAGGGCCGGGAAGAATTCGGAACTGCCCTCGAGCAGGTCCAGGCTGTGACCGGTACGCAGTGAAGGCAGGCGCAGCGGCATGGTGGCCCTCAGAAGGCAAAGTCCGCGACCAACGGAAGGTGATCGGACATTCGCGCCCAGGTGGGGCCACGCGGTACCGTCACGCGCACGGGATGGAGGCCGCGTGCGTACACGTAATCGAGTTGCGTCAAAGGCAAGCGCGATGGATAGGTGGCCACGCGCTCGCGAGCGCAATCGTGCAGGTCCAGGTGCGCCATCGCGTCACGCAATTTACCGCCCCAGTCGTTGAAGTCGCCGGCCACCAGCAGCGGCAAATGCGCCGGTATCTCGCGTGCGATGAAGCGTCCGATCTGTTCGATCTGCCGCACACGGCTGCCCGCAATCAAGCCCAGGTGGACCACGATCACGTGAATATCATGGCCGCCCACTTGGAGCGTCACATGCAGCAGGCCACGCTGCTCGAATCGGTGATCCGACATGTCCTCATGTCCCTGTCCAAGCACCGGCCAGCGAGAGAGCAAGGCGTTGCCATGCTCGCCATGGCGGGTGGTGGCATTGGTCTGGTAGACCGCGGTATAGCCCGCGGGCGCCAGGAACTGGGCCTGGGGCAAATGGGGCCAGCGAGAGAAGTGGCGCTCCTCGCGCCGGTGCATCTTGCGCACCTCCTGCAAGCAGACGATATCGGCCTCGAGTCCTTCCACCGCCACCGCGAGGTTATGGATCTCGAGCCGACGCGCCGGGCCGATACCCTGCACCCCTTTGTGGATGTTGTAGGTGGCGACGCGCAGCGTACGCGTCATGAAAAAAACCGCGGAAGCATCAAAATCGCTTCTGCGTTGGATGGCGAGAAGCACGCATCAGCCGCCTCTCGCCAAGGCAACCACTGAAACGCGGTGTGCTCGCGCGGACTCAGCACCACTGGCGTCCCCGGCGGCACGCACAGGCCGAACACATATTCGAGGTTGTGGGTCACGCCAGGAGCATAGCGGTGACGCCAGCGCGGGTAAATCTCGTAGGTGTTGGTCAGACCCCAATCACGCAAGCCTGCGTGCAGCGGGGTCCCGGGTCGGCAGTCGATACCGGTTTCCTCGCCGACCTCGCGCGCCGCAGTCTCGGCCGCTGGCTCCTGCAGCGAGTCTTTGCTGCCGGTAACCGACTGCCAGAACGCCGAGGCATCGGCACGGCGGATCAACAGCACATCCAGGGCCGGGGTGTGAATCACCACCAGAACGGATTGTGGAATCTTGTAGACCGTCATGATCCCCCATGAGAAAGGGCGCCCCGCGGGCGCCCTGACAGTGTGACTGCAGCCACGGGGTCGTCAGGCCGCTTGCGTGTTGCGCAGACGAATATGCAATTCGCGCAATTGCTTCTCGTCGACCGGGCCGGGCGCCTGCGTGAGCAGGTCTTGAGCACGTTGGGTCTTGGGAAAGGCAATCACGTCGCGCAGGCTCTCGGCGCCCGTCATGAGCATGACAAAGCGGTCCAGGCCAATGGCGATGCCGCCATGCGGAGGCGCGCCGTATTGCAAAGCGTCCAGCAGGAAGCCGAACTTGGCCTTGGCTTCTTCGGCATCGATCTTGAGGGCGCGAAACACCTTGCTTTGTACGTCTTCGCGGTGGATACGCACCGACCCACCGCCCAGCTCGATGCCATTGAGCACCGCGTCATAGGCCTTGGCGACGCAGCGGCCCGGATCGGTCTCGAGCCAGTCCTCGTGGCCGTCCTTGGGCGAAGTAAAGGGATGGTGGACGGCATTCCAGCGCTGGGCGTCGTCGTCGTACTCGAACATCGGGAAATCGACCACCCACAACGGCTTCCACTGGCCTTCGATCAAGCCATGGGATTTACCAAATTCGCTGTGACCGACCTTGACACGCAGCGCGCCGATCGCGTCGTTGACGATCTTGGCCTTGTCGGCGCCGAAGAAGATCAGGTCGCCGGTGGCGGCACCGGTGCGCTTCATGATCTCGGTCAGCGCAGCGTCGTGCAGGTTCTTGACAATGGGAGACTGCAGACCGTCGCGGCCGCCGCCAGCATCATTGACCTTGATCCAGGCCAGGCCCTTGGCGCCGTAGATCTTGACGAACTCGGTGTAGCCATCGATCTCGCCGCGGCTCATCTCGCCGCCACCGGGCACGCGCAGGGCCACCACACGCCCGTCGGCCTGGTTGGCGGGGCCCGAGAACACCTTGAAATCGACATCCTTCATGACGTCGGTGATCTCGGTGAATTCGAGCTTCACGCGCAAATCGGGCTTGTCCGATCCGTATAGGCGCATCGCGTCGGCGTGCGTCATCACAGGGAAGGGCGGGATGTCAACGTCGATCGCATGCTTGAAGGTGCTGCGGATCATGCCCTCGAACATCTCGCGGATTTCCTCCTCGGTCAGGAAAGAGGTTTCCACGTCGATCTGGGTGAACTCGGGCTGGCGGTCGGCGCGCAGGTCCTCGTCGCGGAAGCATTTGGTGATCTGGTAGTAGCGATCAAAGCCCGACACCATCAGCAGCTGCTTGAACAACTGGGGCGACTGGGGCAGCGCGAAAAACATGCCGTCATGCACACGACTGGGGACCAGGTAATCGCGCGCGCCCTCGGGCGTGCTCTTGGTCAGCATCGGCGTCTCGATGTCGATGAAGCCATTGGCATCGAGGAACTTGCGCACCTCCATCGTCACCTTGTAGCGCAGCATCAGATTGTTCTGCATGTACGGGCGACGCAGGTCCAGCACGCGATGCATCAGACGGGTGGTTTCGGACAGGTTCTCGTCATCCAGCTGGAACGGGGGCGTGACCGAGGGATTGAGTACCGTGACCGCATGGCACAGGATCTCGATCTTGCCGCTCTTGAGGTTGTCGTTGGTGGTGCCGGCCGGGCGGGCCCGCACCACGCCCGTCACCTGCACGCAAAACTCGTTGCGCAGACCCTCGGCAGTCTTGAACATCTCGGGGCGATCGGGGTCGCACACCACCTGCACATAGCCTTCGCGGTCACGCAGGTCGACGAAGATGACCCCACCGTGGTCGCGGCGGCGATTGACCCACCCGCACAGGGTCACGGTCTGGCCCAGGAGGGCTTCGGTCACGAGACCGCAATAGGTCGTACGCATTTTCTGGCTGGACATGGAAAAGGTTT
>CANHSE010000016.1 GCA_947463025.1 Comamonadaceae bacterium | reverse complement strand
TGATCGCGGGCCGCATGCGTCACCAAGACAGCGCCGGCCCTGAGGGCCTGCTGCAAAACGGCGGCGTGCAGTGGATGACGGCGGGCCGCGGTCTGGTCCACAGCGAGATGCCCGAACAAGAAGACGGCGTGATGGAAGGTTTCCAGCTGTGGCTGAACCTGCGCGGCGCCGACAAGATGTGCGCGCCGGGCTACCGCGACATCCAAAGCGCCGACATCCCGGAAGTGACGACGGCGCACGGCGTGCTGGCCCGCGTCATCGCCGGCCACAGCCACGGCACCGCCGGCGCCGTGCAACGCCTGCACACCGAGCCCCTGTACCTGGACCTGCGCTGGCCCGCAGCCACCGCTGTCTTCGAGCAGCCGCTGCCAGACGCGCACAACGCCTTCCTCTACGTCTACCGGGGCAGCGTCGAGGTGATCGATGCCCACGGCGACGCATCAACGGTGCCTCTGCACCGCATGGCCATCCTGGCCAACGAAGGCGACGGCGTGCGTCTGCGTGCGAGCGCGCAGGCACAGGCCATCCTGATCGCCGGACAGCCGCTGCGCGAGCCCATCGCGCAATACGGTCCCTTCGTCATGAACACCCGCGAGCAACTGATGCAGGCAGTGGACGACTTTCGCAGCGGTCGCCTCGGTCGCTGATCTCTCTTTCACAAGGAGCTCTCTATGCCATCCCTTCGCCATCTCTTGTCGGCCACCGCGCTGGCCGCTGCTGCCCTCGCCGGCACCGGCCTGGTACAGGCGTCAGGCCCACACCAGGACGAACGCCCTCACGGCCACGCCTACGGCGCCAAAGACAGCGAGCGCGAGGCCAAAGGCTTTGATCGCCGCATGACCGAACTGAAATCCAAGCTGCAGCTGACGCCGGCGCAAGAAGGCGCGTGGACGAAGTTCGCCGAGGCCATGCGGCCGACCCCCGCGGCAAAACGGCCCGACCACGACGCGATGATGAAGCTGCCCACGCCCGAGCGCATCGACCAGATGCGCGCCCTGCACCAGCAGCACACGGCGCAAATGGACCAGCGTGGCGAAGCCGCCAAGGCCTTCTACGCCACGCTCTCGCCCGAACAGAAAAAGCGCTTTGACGACCAGACCGCGCGCATGATGGCCCGCCGCGGCGGCATGGGCGGCGACCACGACCACCACCCCGGGTCTCACGGGCATCGCGGCCACCACAGCTGATACCCCCCACCGCCCTGGCCCACCTGCCAGGGCGAGCCGGCCACCCGGCGCACCCGCACGGCATGGGTGCTGCGTCCTACAGCAGGCCCCCTCGCGCATCGGTACAAGCACACGGGTAGAGACCCCGCCCGAGGCGCCATGCCATGACTCGTCATGCGGCCACTCCCCCGACGATCCTGACCGTGATGACGGTCAACATCCACAAGGGGTTCACCGTCCTGAACCGCCGCTTCATCCTGCCGGAGCTGCGCGATGCGGTGCGCAAGGTGGGCGCCGACGTGGTTTTCCTGCAGGAGGTGCAAGGCACCCACGATGACCACGCCCGCAAGTTCAGCGGCTGGCCCGAGGCGCCGCACTACGAGTTTCTGGCCGACGACATCTGGCCGCAATACGCTTACGGCCGCAACGTGGTGTCGCCCAAGGGGCACCACGGTAACGCGGTGATGTCCAAGTTTCCGATCGTCCACGATCAGAACTACGACTGCTCCATCGCCGGCCCCGAAAAGCGCGGCCTGCTCCATTGCGTGCTGCGCCTGCCGGCGCAGGCCATCGACGTGCATGTGATCTGCGTGCACCTGGGTCTGCTCGAACGACATCGGCAGCAGCAACTGGACGTGCTGTGCGAGATGGTGCGTGGCGAAGTGCCGGACAACGCGCCGCTGATCGTGGCGGGTGACTTCAACGACTGGCGTCGCCGCGCCGACCCGGTGCTGCAAGGCCGGGCCCGTCTGCGCGAGGTGTTCGTCACGGCCTACGGGGCGCCGGCCCGGACCTTTCCGGCGCGCCTGCCCCTGTTGTGCCTGGACCGCATCTATGTGCGCAACGCCTTTGCACACCTGCCCGTCGTGCTGCCACGCGCGCCCTGGTCCCACCTCTCAGACCACGCGCCCCTGGCCGCGGAGATCCATCTGTGAGCGAATGGATCGACGGCAACCGCATCACCCTGCTGGAAAACGGCGAGGCCTTCTTTCCGCGCGTCTTTGAATGCATCGCACAGGCCACCTGCGATGTGATGGTGGAGACCTTCATCCTGTTCGAGGACCGGGTGGGCCTGCAGCTGCAAGCGGCGCTGGTGGCCGCGGCGCAGCATGGCGCGCGCGTCGATGTCACCGTCGACGGCTGGGGCTCCCCGGATCTGTCGCAAGGCTTCATGCACACACTGATGGACGCAGGCGTGCAGCTGCATGTGTTCGACCCGGGGCCGCGCCCCTTTGGCCTGAGGCCCTATGCGCTGCGACGCCTGCACCGCAAGATCGTCGTCGTGGACAACCGCACAGCCTTCGTGGGCGGCATCAACTACTCGGCCGACCACCTGGCCGACTTCGGTCCGCTGGCCAAGCAGGACTACGCCATCGAGATCCACGGGCCTTTGGTGGCGGTGATCGACCGCTTCACCCACGCCGCCCTGGCGCGCGGCCTGCTTCACCAGCGCCCGCATGCCTGGTGGTTCGCGCGTCGACCGGCACGCCGTGTGACGACGAAGCCGGCCTGGGAAGGCAGCGCGCAGGCCCGCTTCGTCGTACGAGACAACCAGCACCACCCCGACGACATCGAACGCCAGTACCGCGACGCCATCCGCGCAGCCCGCACGCGCGTGGTCATCGCCAACGCCTACTTCTTCCCCGGCTACCGCCTGGTGCGCGAGCTGCGCCTGGCGGCGCGCCGAGGCGTGGACGTACGCCTGGTGCTACAGGGATGCCCCGATATGGCCATCGCACGCAGCGCAGCCACCACGCTGTATCAGCACCTGCTCAAGGCCGGTGTGCGCATCTTCGAGTACCGCAAGCGGCCGCTGCATGGCAAGGTCGCCCTGGTCGACGAGGACTGGGCCACCGTCGGCTCCAGCAACCTGGACCCCTTGAGCCTGGCGCTGAACCTCGAGGCCAACGTCTTCATCCGCGACCGCGCCTTCAACCAAGGCCTGAACGCGCACCTGCAGGATCTGATGCGGGCGCACTGCACCGAGATCGATGCGGCATCGCTGGCCCCCGTGAGCGCTCTGGCGCTGATACGCAGCTACCTGGCCTTTCACGTGATGCGCAAGTTCGCGCGCTGGGCGCGCGGGCTGCCACCGCACACGCCGCGCCTGCAGCCCGCCCTCGCACCGGCCAAGGACGCACCATGACGGCAGCGGCCGCCGCGGCGCGACCCTGGTGGGTAGGCGGGCTGACGCTGGCGTTCTTCTCGGTGCTGGCGTACTTCGCTTGGCGCTACGCGCACACCATCGCCTGGCAGGACGTACAACAGACGCTGGCGGCCACGCCTGCGCCCACCCTGGTCGCCGCGAGCGTGATGGCCACCATCTGCCACGCGATCTACAGCAGCTTCGACCTGCTGGGGCGCGCCTACACCGGCCACCGCCTGCGCGCGGCGCAGGTGATGGGCATCACCTTCATCAGCTACGCCTTCAGCCTGACCCTGGGCGCGCTGGTGGGGGGCGTCGGGCTGCGCCTGCGCTTGTACACACGCCTGGGGCTGTCGGCCCTGACCGCCACGCGCGTGTTCACCTTCAGCGTCGTCACCAACTGGTTCGGGTTTCTGGTGCTGGCTGGCACCGTGTTCGCGCTGGCGCCACCGCCGATCGGCACGGGCTTGTCCGCCCCGGCGCTGCGCGGGCTGGGTCTGGTCATGCTAGGACTGGCAGGCGGCTATGTGGGACTGTGCCTGCGCACGCGCCAACGGCTTGTGCGCCTGTTTCGCCACGCGTTTCGATTACCGGGGCCGCGCCTGGTGGCCCTGCAACTGGCGCTGTCCTGCGCCCACTGGGCCAGCATGGGCGGCGTGCTGTACGTCTTGCTGCAGACGCGCGTGGATTACGTGACGGTGCTGGGCGTGCTGCTGGTGGCCGCCGTCGCGGGCGCGGTCACCCACATCCCCGCCGGCCTGGGCGTGCTGGAAGCGGTGTTCCTCACCTTGCTCTCCGATGCGGTGCCGGCGCACGTCTTGCTGGCCGCCCTGCTGGCCTACCGGGCGATCTACTACCTGGTGCCCTTCCTCTTGGCGGCCGCCCTGTACGGGGTGATGGAGGCCCGCGGCCGCGTGCGACTCAGGGGCGCAGCGCGTGATACGCAAAAGCGCCCGCCACCGCACCCGCGGCACTGACGAACATGCCCCAGGCGAGGTCAATCAGCGTGAGCGACAAGGACCAGTCACGCATCACCGCCAGGTTGGTGATGTTGTAGGTGCCATAGGCAAACAGGCCAAACAGGCCGCCCAGGATCAGGGCCCGCAGCGCATCGCCGCCCGAGGGCGCGACCGCGAACACCATCAGGCCCACCGGGTAGCCAAAGTAGAAGATGGCCGCCGCCACGAGGCGCGGTTCGGGCGCCATCAAGTGCGCCATGGCCTGCGTGTACCAGGTCGTCGCAATCACCCGCAGCCACAGGTAATCGAGTACGCCCACCAGAAGCAGGACAGCGAGATAGCTCAGGGCAAGTCGGCTCATGGCGCGCATTGTCGCCCGGGGCCCATGCCCATTCAACGCGGGGGTTTACCGGGCTCGCCGCGTCGCTGGCGTGACTGGTTGGTGCCCCCCACCTGGGATTCGCGGTCACTGCGGCTTTGGGGCGAGCGAGCGCCCTGGTTCTTCTGGGTCGGGGCCTGATCACCCAGCTTGTTGCGGTCGTTGACGACCTTGCCGGTGTGCGGGGTTTGCGCGTCGCGCGGGGATGTGCTCATGGCGCGTCTCCTGAAAGTGCAGCGTTCATTGTGGCCACCCGCGGCGCGGCAGCGGGTAACACCCGGCAAGGCACGCGACAGGCCAGCGCGCAAGCCGCGCGCGCTTAGACGCCCAGGGGGCTCACACCGATCAGGCGCGCATGGCCCCAAAACGCGAACACCCCCCAAGCGCCCAGGCCCACCACCCACGTGAGCCAGGTGCGGGACGCGACGCCCGGTGCGTACACCGTGCCCTGCACACGATCGCGCTGGCGCGAGGCGCGAAACAGCAACACCGACCACACCAGGAAGGCGCCAAACAAGACCATATCGACCAAGGTGCCGTTGGACAACAGATGCGCCAGGGCCCAGACCTTCACCGCGAGCACCATGGGGTGGTGCAAGCGCGCCTTGATGCCGTTCCCGGGCACATAAGCCGCCGCCAGCATCACAAAGGCCACCAGGGTCAGCAAGGCGGCCAGGTGCACCATGCCGCGCGGCGGCGTCCACACCGTCACGGGCGACTGGCGAGCCAGCCCATAGCCATACACCAGCAACACGAAGCCGGCGAGCGACGCCAGGGCGTACAGACCCTTCCAGGGCTTCTCGCCCAGACGGGCCACCCATTGCGCACGCAGCGGCTCGGCGAAGACGCGCGTCGAGTGCACGCCCAGGAAAACGATCAGTCCAGCCACCATGAGTTCCATGCGATGTCTCCAGTGCGGCAGGTCGATCCTGCGCGGGCCTTGATGATACGAGGCGCCTCAGTGGCAGGCACACTACAGTCCTTCCCACGCCCTTTGCCTCGCCATCGCCATGCACACGCACGCCCTCGTCCTCTTCTCTGGTGGCCAGGACTCCGCCACCGCGCTGGCCTGGGCGCTCGATCGTTACACCCGGGTCGAAACCATCGGCTTTGACTACGGCCAACGACACCGCGTCGAACTCGATTGCCGCACGCAGTTCCTCGACAAACTGCGCGCCAGCTTCCCCCAATGGGCCGAGCGTCTGGGCGACGACCACCTGCTGGACCTGGGGCTGCTGGGGCAGGTGAGCGACACCGCCCTCACCGCCGAGCGTGCGATCGACTTCAACGCCAGCGGCCTGCCCAATACCTTCGTCCCCGGGCGCAACTTGATCTTCTTCACGTTCGCGGCGGCGGTGGCCTATCGGCGCGGCCTGTCGGTGCTGGTGGGCGGCATGTGCGAGACCGATTACTCGGGCTACCCCGATTGCCGCGACGACACGCTCAAGTCCTTGCAAGTGACGCTGGGCCTGGGCCTGGATCAACGCGTGGTGATCGAGACACCGCTGATGTGGCTCGACAAGGCACAGACCTGGCAGCTGGCGCACAGGCTCGGCGGCGACGCGCTGGTCGCCCTCATCACCGAGGAGACACACACCTGCTACCTGGGTGATCGCCACACGCGCCACGCCTGGGGCTACGGCTGCGGCACCTGCCCGGCCTGCGAGTTGCGCGCGCGCGGGCATGCGCGCTACGCCGCGTCCAACGGATAGCGTGCGCCATGCCGCTTGCCACACCGCCCGCAACGCCGGCGCAACGCGCACGGAGTGGCGACGCGCGCATGTTGGCGCAAGACCTGGGGCATAGTCGCCAGGACACGCTGCAGACGTTCAGCGACATCGAGTCGGCCTTGCCCACATTGCAGGTGCCGATCGCGCCAGACCTCAACCCGCCGCTGTGGGAGCTGGGGCATGTGGGGTGGTTCGCCGCCTGGTGGCTGGCGCGCAATCTTGAGCGTGCACGCGGCTGGCACGCCCACCCCGATGCGCCACGCGAGCCGCCCGAGCGCGCCGGGGCCGATGCTCTGTACGACTCGCGCCATGTCGCGCACGCCAGCCGCTGGTCGCTGCCACTGCCCGATGCGCACACCACGCGCGCAGACCTCGCGGCGCAACTGACCGCGACCCTGGACCTGCTGGCCGCCGAGACAGGCACCGACGCCGAGCGTCTGTATTTCTTCCGGCTCGCGCTGCTGCACGAGGACATGCACCACGAGGCGGCTTTGTACATGGCGCAGGCCCTGGGCGTTGCCATCGCCGACCCGCGCTGGCAGGCCACGCCCTTGCCGGAGCCAGGCCCCGCCTTACAGCTGCCGGCCGCCGCGTGGGCCCTGGGCACGCAGCCCGAGACGGGCTTTGCCTTCGACAACGAATGCGGCCACCAGGCCATCGATCTCGTGCCCACACGCATCGACAGCCAGGTCCTGCGCTGGCAGGACTACCTGCCCTTTGCCGAAGACGGTGGCTACACGCAGGCGCAGTGGTGGAGCCCACCAGGCTGGCAGTGGCTGCAGCAGTGGCTGAAATCGCACGGGCCAGCCCCGCGCTACCTGCGGCGCGAGGGCCGCACCTGGCGGCAATGGCGCCATGGCCAGTGGCGCGCGCTCGCCCTGCGCGAGGCCGCCTGCCACCTCACGGCGTACGAAGCGCAGGCCTGGTGCCGCTGGGCCGGTCGGCGCCTGCCCACGGAGGCCGAATGGGCCTGGGCCGCTCACCACGCGCCCGAAACAGCATTCCGTTGGGGCCAGGTGTGGGAGTGGACGGCCAGCGCCTTCGCCCCTTTCCCCGGCTTTGAGCCGCACCCGTATCGCGAATACTCGGCGCCGTGGTTCGACGGCCGGCCCGTCTTGCGAGGCGCGTCCTTCATGACGCAGGCCCGCATGCGCCATCCGAGCTACCGCAACTTCTTCCCCGCAGACCGCAACGATGTGGCCGCAGGGTTTCGCACCTGCGCGGCCAACTGAACGGCCTCAGCCCCAGGCGAGGAACACGCCGAAGGCGTCCTGCGGATCGCTCCAACGCCGAACCTGCTTGAAGCCCGCTTCCTGCAGCAGCTGCGTGAAGCGCGCGGGCGACCACTTGTACGAATTCTCGGTGTGTATGCGCTCGTCCGCGCGGAACACACGCTGCCCGCCGGGCCAGGTCACGAGGGTGTCCTCGCGCGCCTGCAGGTGCATCTCGATGCGCGACGCGGTCTCGTTGTACAGGGCCACGTGCTGCCACTGGGCCACACGAAAGTCCGCGCCCAACAGGGCATTCAGGTTCAACAGCGCATTCAGGTTGAACGCCGCCGTCACGCCCAGTTCATCGTCATAGGCGGCCTGCAAGACCCGCGATGATTTGGGCGGGTCCACCCCGATCAACAGGGCGCCGCCGCAGGCCGCTCGGTGCATCTGCGCCAGCAGCGACAGGGCCTGATCCGGCGCGAAATTGCCGATGCTCGAGCCCGGATAGAACATCAAACGCGGCCCGGAGCCCACGCCGGGCAAGCCCGCCGGCAAGACCAGGCGTTGCGAAAAATCCATGCCCACGCCGCTGATGTCCAGGGCGGGATGCTCTCGCTGCAAGGCGAGCAAAGACTGGCGCAGGTAATCGACCGAGATGTCCACCGCCACGTACGCGCTGGGGCCGATCACCTCGAACAGGCTGGCGGCTTTCTCGCAATTGCCTGCGCCCAGATCCACCATCACCGGGTGCGGGCCCGTGACCGCGTGGACCGCATGCGCCATGGCGGCCCCGTGCGCCGCGAAGATGGCGGCCTCGGTCCGCGTGAGGTAATAGGCATCCAAGGCCGTGATCGCATCGAACAGGCGCGAACCCAGCGCGTTGTAGAAAAACTTGGGCGCGATCGCCGCCCGGGCCTGCAGCAGGCCTTCGTGCGCATCCTGGCGCAGGCCGCGGGCCGATCCGTCTTCGATCTGGACGATATGCGGCACCTTCATGCGTCACCTTTGTGTGGTTGAAGCGGCCAGTATGACCTAGCGACACGCGCGGGCCCGCTCCACTTCGGCCAGGCGGCGCGACAGCCTCGCCACCTGGAGCTGCATCGCCGCCAGCACAGTGCGGACCCGATCCCGCTGCAGACGCGCCGACAGCGTCGCCACGCTGATGGCCCCCAGCACCGCCCCACGGGCATCGGCGATCGGCACCGCCAGCGCACTCGTGCCGGCCATCACGCCCTGCGCCGCATACACATGACCCTGACGCCGCGCGACCTCCACCGCAGCCAGCACCTGCTTGCCGCTGCGCCCGAGCACCTCCAGGCGCTGGGCGTTGGTCTGCGTGAGCGCCGCGGCCTCGGCCTTGGGCAGACCCGACAGCAAGGCGATCCCCGACACGCTCGCACCCAAGGGTCGGCGCGCGCCGATGTCGATGGACAGCACCTGGATGGCGTGCGAGCCCAGGTAGCGGCCGATGCACACCGAATCCGCGCCGTGCCGCACGCTCAAAAACACGGTGTCGCCCAGTTCGTCGGCTAACGCGGTGAGGTAAGGCTCGGCCAGCGCGCGAATCGCCAGCCCTGCGGGCCGCGCCAAGCCCAGGAGCGTGATCTCGTGACCCATGCGGTAGCGGCGCGTGTCCGGGTCTTGCTCGACGGCGGTCTCGTCCATCAACACCTGCAGCAGGCGATGCGCCGTGGGCGCCGTCAGACCCGACATCTGCGCCACGTCCGTCAGGCGCACGCCCCGGTCCTGGCCCGTGGCCACCAGGCGCAGCACCGCCAAGGCCCGGCGCACGCTCTGCGCGCCCTCCCCCGTTCGCGGGCGAGGCGAGGACGTGCCGGCGCGGGGTTTGCCGGCCATGGCTTCAGCGCCCCATCACCGTCTTGTCCGTCTGCGCCACGGGCCGCAGCGTGGTCACCTCGCCGATCGTGGCGTAGCGGGGCCCGCCCAGGCGACAGATTGGGTTGAGCGTCAGGCTGTCAATCTTGAAGTCCTCGACCAGACCCTCGCGCACATGAAAGGCCAGCACCTCGCCCACCATGAACTCCGAGCCCGTGTCGCCAAAGGCGATCGACCGGTGCAAGCGGCACTCCATCGCCACCGGCGGCGCGGCCAGGCGCGGCACCGAGATCAGATCGCTGGGCACCGTCTGCAGCCCCAGCAGGTCCACCTCACTCACATGCGGCGGATGCTCCTCGGCGCTCTCGTGCAGCGGCTGCAGCAGCGACGCGTCGGCAATGTGCACCACGTACTCGCCGCGCGCCAGGATGTTGTTGCCGGTGTCTTTCATTACGCCGGCTTTGCGCCCGACGTTCACGCCCACCATCGGCGGCTTGTTCGAGACGAAGGTGAAGGCACTAAAGGGCGCGACGTTGAGCACGCCCGCCTCGGACTGCGTGCAGACCCAGGCGATCGGACGGGGAACGATGATCCCCGTGAGCAGCTTGTAGGTCTGCTGCGGGTCGAGGTCGGCGGCAAGTAGGCGCATGAAAAATTGTCCAGATCTTGGAAGGCCTGTGCGGCGCAAGGCTCGTTTGGGATGCTAGCGCGTCCCCCGCAGCAGGCCGAGAGGCGGGATCGCTAGAGTTCCATTATGTGGAACTTTGAGCTGGTTTTTGATTGCTGCTCTGAAGCGTCCTGACTAGAGTTGATCGGCTCACAAGAAAACAAGGAGACACCCCATGCAACCCCTGATCGCCCCCCTTGCCGCCGGCCTGGCCGTGCTCGCCGCACTCGCGGCCCCCACCCTGGCCCACGCACAGGAGTGGCCCACCAAACCGATCCGTATCGTCGTGCCCTACCCGCCCGGGGGCAACGTCGACGGTGCCGCACGCATCATCGCCACCGAGCTGCAAAAGTCCCTGCCGCAGCCCATCGTGGTGGAAAACCGGGCCGGCGCCGGCGGCCTGATCGCGGGTGAAGCGGTGGCCAAGTCCGACCCCGACGGCCACACCCTCTTCATCACGGCCAACGGCCCGCTGCTGTTCTCGCCCACCATCTACGGCCGCCCGGTCTATCACTGGCAAAAGAGCTTTGCCCCCATCACCATGGTGTCGCTCACGCCGCTGTTGATCCAGGTCCATCCCTCGGTGCCGGCCAAGACCGTGCCCGAGTTGATCGCGCTGGCCAAGGCGCGCCCCAACACGATCACCATGGCCTCCCCCGGCGCGGGCACGACCAACCACCTTCTGAGCGAACAGCTGCAGAAGGTCACGGGCGCCACCTGGATCACCGCGCACTACAAGGGCAACGCGCCCGCCACCAATGACCTCCTGGGCGGCCAGGTGCAGTTCAACTTCGACCAGGTCTCGGTCGCCCAGGCCTATGTCAAGGACGGCCGCACCCGCGCGCTGGCCGTGATTGCAGCCAAGCGCGTACCTTGGCTGCCCGATGTGCCGACCCTGGAGGAGCAAGGCATCAAGGGCGTGGACGGTCAAACTTTCACCGGCCTGCTGGCCCCGGCGGGTACGCCGGCAGCGGTGATCACGCGTCTGAGCGAGGCCCTGCGCACGGTACTGTCCAATCCAGCGGTCGTCGCCCGCTTCAACCAGAGCGGTGCGGAGGCACGCTGGCTGTCGCCGCAAGACTTCAGCGCCTACCTGGCCCGTGAAGAAGCCACCTGGCTGCCAATCATCCGCGCCGCCAACATCAAGGCTGACTGATCCATGGCCCACCGCCAGACCCTGCAGGTGCAGGGCTTCAGCCATGCCAACCCGATCCCCGCCGCCGCGCGGGTCGGGCCGCTTCTCATGAGCGGTTTGATCAACGGCACCGACCCCACGACTGGCAAGCTGGCGGACACGCTGGAGGCGCAGTGCGCCTGCATGTTCCAACAGGTGCGCCATGTCCTCGCGGCAGGCGGCGGCACCCCCGCGCATCTGGTGCGCATCACCGTGTGGCTCAAGGACCGCTCGCAACGCGGTCCGCTCAATGCGCAGTGGCTGGCAATGTTCCCCGACGACAACGACCGGCCCGCACGCCTGTCGCTGCAAGCCACCGAGCTGGGTGCCGGCATCCTGGTGCAGTGCGAAATCACCGCCTACATCGAATGAGCGTGCGGTCATGAACGACTACTTCCCCTTCCACCCCGAGCCACGTACGCCCAGTCGGCGCGCGCTGCCTGGCGCGATCGACAGCCAGTTCCACATCCTGGGCCCGCGCGAGAAGTACCCGGTGCGCGCCGGCGCCGCCTACGAGATGCCCACGGCCACACCCGAGGCCCTGCGCCGGGTGCACGACGCACTGGGTTTCCAGCGCGGCATCGTGGTGCAGACCACCACCTATGGCGAGGACCACACCGTGGTGCTCGATGCACTCGCCGCACTCGGCCCGGGCTACAAGGGCTGCGCCAACGCCCTGGTGTTCGAGGCCCGTGACGACGCGTACATCGAGAAGCTGCACGCCGCCGGCGTGCGCGGCGCACGCTTTTCCTTTCGGCAGGCGCTGGGCGCGGTGCTCTCGCGTCCGGCCTTCGACCGTGCCGTGGCCCGCATCCGCGAACTGGGCTGGTACATGAAGGTGCAGCCCGAGCAGACCGGCATCCTCGAGAGCGTCTCCTGGTACGAAGACCTGGACATTCCCATCTTGATCGACCACATGGGCCGCCCCGATGCCACCCTCGGGCCCGATCGCGATCCGAACATCGCCAAGCTGCGGCAGCTGCTGGCGCGCGGCAACTTCTGGGTGATGCTGTCGCTGGGCGAGAAGATCTCGCAAGCCGGCGCGCCGTATGACGACGTGGTGCCGCTGGCGCGTGCGCTGATTGACGCGGCGCCCAATCGCTGCCTGTGGGCCTCGGACTGGCCGCACCCGGTGTCCAAGAAGCCGCCGCCCAATGACGCCGACTTGCTCGAGCTGCTGTATCGCTACGTGCGCAACGAAGACGAGCTGCGTCGCATCCTGGTGGACAACCCCGCAAAGCTCTTTGGCTACGAGGAGGCCGCATGAAAACCGTGGTCGGCTGCCTGCTCAATTTCCGCGGCGCCTGGGCCGCCATGGAGCCGGCCATGCACCAGGAGCCCCACTTCAAGCCGCCGCGCCATCCGGTGCTCTATCTCAAGCCCGCCAACACCTGGCGGCGCGATGGCGATGACATCGTGCTGCCCGCCGACGTGCAAGAGGTGGAGGTGGGCGCGACGCTGGGCGTGGTCATGGGCGCGTCGGCCTCGCGCGTACCCGAGGCCGACGCCCTGTCCTTCGTCGCCGGCTATGCCGCGGTCAATGACGTGACCGTGCCGCACACCACCATCCTGCGCCCGCCGATCAAGCAAAAATGCCGCGATGGCTTTTGTCCCATCGGGCCCATGGTGCCGCGCGGCGCCCTCCAACCCGACGCCCTGGTCTTGCGCGCCTATGTCAACGGCGTACTGGGCGCCGAGCACACCACCGCCGAATTGATGCGGCCCGTCGCGCAACTGATCGCGCAGATCACCGACTTCATGACGCTCGAGGCCGGCGATGTGCTGCTGGTGGGCGTGCCCGAAAACATGCCGCGCGCACGCGCCGGCGATCGCATGTCCGTGGACATCGAAGGCGTGGGCCGCGTGAGCAACACGCTGCGCGCGCAAGGAGCCACCCCATGAGACAAGGCCGTGTCGTCTATGGGGGCGCCGTGCATGGCTGCACCCCGCTAGGACATCCTGGCGCCGCATCCGGCGCGCAGCAGCTGCGCCTGGCCGATGGCCGCGTGCTCGAGGAGACGCAGGTGCAGTGGCTGGCGCCCTTCGAGCCGCGCACGCTGTACACGCTGGCCCTCAATTACGCCGACCACGCCACCGAATTGGCTGCCAAGTCCTCGGCCGACCAGGCCACTTTCCTGAAGGCGCAGAAAACCGAGCCGATCATCTTCCTCAAGGGCCCCGGGTCGGTGGTGGGTCACCACGGACTCACGCGGCGGCCTGCCGACGCAGAATTCATGCACTACGAGTGCGAGCTGGCGGTGGTCATCGGCCGCGAGGGCCGTCACATCCCACGCGCACACGCCTTCGACTACGTGCGTGGCTACACCGTGGCCAATGACTACGCGATCCGCAACTTCCTGGAGCCCTATTACCGCCCCAACCTGCGCGTGAAAAACCGCGACGGCGGCACGGCGCTGGGCCCTTGGCTGGTGCCGCGCGAGCAGGTGCCCGATCCCATGAACCTGCGCCTGACCACCCACGTCAATGGCAAGCTGGTGCAAGAGGGCACAACCGCCGACATGATCCACGACATCGCCTCGCTGATCGAGTACCTCAGCGCCATCATGACGCTCAGCCCCGGCGACGTGATCCTCACCGGCACCCCCAAGGGCTCGGTCGACGTGCAGCCCGGCGACGAGGTGGTCTGCGAGGTGCAGGGCGTGGGCCGCCTGGTCAACACCCTGGTGGCCGACTGGACGCCGGCGCCCCTGGGGGGCTGATCACGGCTTATTTGGCGCGCGCCGCCGAGGAACCCCAAGTGGCCGTCCAATCCTGCCCCGCCATGTCGGTCTCGCGCCCATCGGTCTCAAAGAAGCGGTTGGGCATCTGGAATATCGCCAGGAACAAACCGCCCTTGGGCGACCAGGCGCTGTGCCGGCTGCCAGCGGGGCGCCAGATGAACTGGCCGGCCGTGCACTCGATGCCCGTATCCGGACCCGTCTGGTCCACCAAGTGGCCCTCGATCACCCAGGTCTGCTCGATCGCCACATGCTCGTGCTCGGGCAACACCGCGCCCGGCGCCATGCGCACCAGCGAGGTCGCCAAGCCACTGGCGCGGTCGAACAACAAGGGCTTGACCACGATGCCCTCAAAGCGCGTGGGATGCCAGTCCAAGGCATCGACATCCACCAAGCGAGAGCTCAAGGGGGCCAGCGCGGCGTGGGCAGAAGCATGGGGGGTCACGGCAGTTGTCATGGGAGCTCCTCGTTATCGTGATTCCGGGAAGGTTCATTTTCCCCGGCGGACGCTAAGCCGTCTGCGTCAGGGCGCTCCAGACGCGGTCTGGCGTGAACGGCATGTCCATCGCCGCCACGCCCCGATACGACAGGGCATGCAAGATCGCATTGACGCCCGCGGGCAAGGAACCCGCCACGCCCGACTCGCCTGCGCCCTTGACCCCTAGCGGATTGCTGCGGCAAGGCACCTCGTGGTGGCCCAGCGTGATCGGCGGCAGCATGTCGGCGCGCGGCATCGGATAGTCCATGAAAGACGCACTGAGCAACTGTCCGTGGCCATCGTACTGAAGTCGCTCGCCTAGCACCTGGCCCAGCCCCTGGGCCACCCCGCCAATCACCTGGCCGTCCACCACCGGCGGATTGAGCACCACGCCCACATCATCGACCGCGGTGTAGCGCACCACGCTGACCACGCCCGTGTCCGGGTCGACCTCGACCTCGCACACATGGCAGCCGTTGGGAAAACTCATGGCGGGCGAGACAAACTTGGCCACGTTGTTCAAGGACGTCGGCAGGTCTGCGGGTCCGCCCAGACCCCGCGCCAGCCGCGCCGGCAACTCCAGCAAACCGATCTTGCGATCGGTGCCCCGCACCCGAAAATCGCCCTCCACAAACTCGATATCCAGCGGCGACACCTCCAGTTCGTGGGCCGCCAACAGCGTGCCGCGCCGCACAGCCTCGTCGCAGGCCATCGCGGTGGCACTGCCGGCCATCATGGTCGATCGCGAAGCCACCGTGGCCGCGAGCCCGGGCGTCTGGTCGCTGTCACCGGCAACCAGGCGCACACGCTCCACCGCGATGCCCAGACGCTGTGCCACCAAGGCCGGATAGGTAGACAAATGCCCCTGACCGATATCTTGGGCGCCCAGGTGAATGCTCACCGTACCCTCCTCGCTAAAGCGCAGATCGGCCGGCTCCTCCAAGATGCCGCCGGCCACCTCCAGGAAGGAGCACAGGCCGATGCCGCGCAGCTTGCCCGCCTGCGCACTGGCCTGGCGCCGCGCCTCAAAGGTCGACCACTCGGACAAAGCCAGCGCCCGGTCCATCACCGCCTCAAACTCGCCACTGTCATACACCTGCCCATTGGACGCGGCATACGGCATGGCGCTGGGCGGGATCATGTTCAAGCGCCGCAGCGCCACGCGGTCCATCCCCAGCGCGGGGGCCGCGGTGTCCAGCAGTCGCTCGATCATGTAGATCGCCTCCGGGCGCCCGGCGCCGCGGTAGGGCCCGTGCGGCATCATGTGCGTGAAGACCAGTCGCGAGCGTATCTGGATCGAGGGAACCCGATAGACGCTGGACAAGCAGTTCTTCAAATTGTTGGTAGCGATGATGCCGATGTAGGTCGAGGTGTAGGCCCCAATGCCCACCACCACATCGGCCTGCACGCCCAGGATCTTTCCTTGCGCATCGAAGGCCATGCGCGCACGCAGCGTGGAGTTGCGGCTATGGGTGTCGCACAGAAAACTCTCCAGGCGCGTGGCCGTCCACTTCACCGGCCGGCGCAGCAGGCGACTGGCATACAAGATCGCCGCGTACTCAGGATAGGTCTGCGACTTGACCCCAAAGCCGCCACCCACATGTGGCGTGATCACGCGAATCTGCTCGGGCGCGACTTTGAACACATGCTCGGCCAGGATCTTGCGCACCAGCATCACGCCCTGGGTGCTGGCCACCAGCGTCAAGCGCTGGGTCGCCTCGTCCCACTGCGCCAGGGCCGCCTTGGGCTCGAGCGCACAGGCCGTCATGGGCGGGTCGGCCAAGTCCACGCTGGCCACATGGTGGGCTCGCGCAAACGCGGCTTGCGAAGCGGCGAGATCGCCTTCTTCCCAATCGAGCGCGATATTGGACGCGTGCGGGGCGTGCACCCGCACCGCTGCGGGCTCAATGGCGTGCAGTGGCTCGGTCACGCAGTCGCGAGCCTCCCACTCAACTTCCACCAGTTCTGCGGCGGTCTGGGCGGTCTGCGCATCGTCGGCCACTACCAACGCGACCGCCTCACCCACATGACGCACCTCGGAGTGCGCCAGCACCGGAATGCCCGCCTGCACCATGGGTTGGCCGTCACGGCCATTAGGAATCGCCAACGGCATGATCTTGCCCAGGCCGGCTTGCACCAGCTGCTCGCCGGTGATCACGGCGTGGACACCGGGCAAGGCGCTCGCTTGCGCCGTCTGCAGGCGCACGATGCGCGCGGCGGCGAAGGGGCTGCGCACAAAGCAGGCGTGCAACTGGCCCGCCACCTGGATGTCGGCGGTGTAGACGCCGGCGCCCCGGACGAAGTCGTCGAGCGCGTTGTGATCCCCGCGTTGACCAGAACCAAATCGCAAGCCGTCGTATTCCATCGCCACTCGCCTCCGGTGAATGCGCCTTCGCGCTCAGTCGCCCGTCACACGTCGATGTTCGCTGCGCGCAACGCGTTGGTCTCGATGAAGTCGCGCCGCGGCTCGACCTCATCTCCCATCAGCATGGTGAACACGCGGTCGGCCTCGATCGCATCGTCGATCTGCACACGCAGCAGGCGACGCACCGTCGGGTCCATGGTGGTTTCCCACAGCTGCTCGGGGTTCATCTCGCCCAGGCCTTTGTATCGCTGACGCGCGGTGGCGCGCTCGGCTTCGCCAATCAGCCAGTGCATGGCCTCGCGGAAGTCGCCCACCTTTTCTTCCTTCTGACGCTCGCCCTCACCGCGACGCACCATCGCGCCCTCATGCAGCAAGCCGCGGAAGGTGTCGGCGGCTTCGGCCAACGCCCGGTAATCGGCGCCATGCACAAAATCTTGGGTGATCACGCTGCTCTTGACGTTGCCATGGTGACGACGGCTGATGCGAAGAATCGGCTTGTCACTGCGCACATCAAACTCGCCCGCGACTTCGGCCGGCGCCGCATTGGTCAGGCGATCGATTTCTTGCAACCGCGCCTGCAGGGCCTGCGCGCTGACTTCGGCCTCGGCCACCGTGTCCAGGTTCAGGCGCACGCCATCGGCCACTGCGCGCAGCGCCTCGGCGTCCATGAAGCCCGAGAGACGATGGATCACCTGCTCGGCCACCTGATGCTTGCGCGCCAGTTCGGCCAGGGTCTCGCCGGCCAGCGTGGTGGGCGTCGCGCCGCCGGTGTGCACGCTGGCACCATTCAAGGCCACGCGCAGCAAGAAAGAATCGAGCTCGCTGCCGTCCTTGAGGTAAAGCTCCTCTTTGCCGGCCTTGACCTTGTACAGGGGCGGCTGCGCGATGTAGATGTGACCGCGCTCGACCAGCTCGGGCATCTGGCGGTAGAAGAACGTGAGCAGCAGCGTGCGGATATGAGCGCCGTCCACGTCGGCGTCGGTCATGATGATGATGCGGTGGTAACGCAGCTTGGCCACATCAAAGTCGTCGGCCCCGCCGCCGCCCGCGCCGCCACCGGCCTTGCCGATGCCGGTGCCCAGCGCCGTGATCAGGGTCAGGATCTCGTTGCTGGTCAAGAGCTTCTCGTAGCGCGCCTTCTCGACGTTCAAGATCTTGCCGCGTAGCGGCAGGATCGCCTGGAACTTGCGATCACGCCCCTGCTTGGCCGAGCCGCCGGCGGAGTCACCCTCGACGATGTAGATCTCACACATCGCCGGATCCTTCTCCTGGCAATCCGCGAGCTTGCCGGGCAGGCCCATGCCATCGAGTACGCCCTTGCGGCGCGTCATCTCACGGGCCTTGCGAGCCGCCTCGCGCGCCTTGGCCGCTTCGATGATCTTGCCCACGATGATCTTGGCGTCGTTGGGGCGCTCTTGCAAAAAGTCATTGAGCGTGCGCGCCACCACATCTTCCACCGGTCCGCGCACTTCACTGGACACCAGCTTGTCCTTGGTCTGGCTCGAAAACTTGGGCTCCGGCACCTTGACCGACAGCACGCAGGTCAGGCCTTCGCGCATGTCGTCGCCCGTCACTTCGACCTTGGCCTTCTTGGCCAGCTCGTTGTCGTCGATGTACTTGTTGATCACGCGCGTCATCGCCGCGCGCAGACCGGTCAGGTGCGTGCCGCCATCACGCTGGGGGATGTTGTTGGTGAAACACAGCACCTGCTCGTTGTAGCCGCTGTTCCACTGCATCGCCACTTCGACGCCGATGTTGGTGTTCTGGTCGCTCTGACGATCCCCGATCGCGTGGAACACATTCGGGTGCAGCACCGTCTTGCCCTTGTTGATGAAATCAACAAAGCCCTTGACGCCGCCAGCGCCCGAAAAATCATCGTGCTTGCCACTGCGCTCGTCGACCAGCTTGATCGCGACGCCGTTGTTCAAGAAGCTCAGCTCGCGCAGGCGCTTGGACAGGATCTCGTAGTGAAAATCGTGGTTCTCGCGAAAGATCTCGGTGTCCGGCAGGAAATGCACTTCGGTGCCGCGCTTGTCGGTGTCGCCGATGATCTTCATGGGCGAGACCTCGACGCCATCGACCTTCTCGACGATCCGGTTTTGCACAAAGCCTTTGCTGAACTCCAGCGTGTGCACCTTGCCTTCGCGTCGCACCGTCAGTCGCAGCATCTTGGACAGCGCGTTCACGCAGGACACCCCCACGCCGTGCAAGCCGCCCGACACCTTGTAGCTGTTCTGGTTGAACTTGCCGCCCGCATGCAGCTCGGTCAGGGCGATCTCGGCCGCCGAGCGTTTGGGCTCGTGCTTGTCGTCCATCTTGATGCCGGTGGGAATGCCGCGCCCGTTGTCCACCACGCTGATGGAATTGTCGGTGTGGATCATGACCACGATGTCGTCACAGTGGCCCGCCAGCGCCTCGTCGATCGAGTTGTCCACCACCTCGAACACCAAGTGATGCAAACCCGTGCCGTCGGAGGTATCGCCGATGTACATGCCCGGGCGCTTGCGCACGGCCTCCAGGCCCTCCAGGATCTGGATCGCGCTCTCGCCATAGCCTTCGCTCGCGCCCGCCTGGTGCGGATCGATGGTGGGCTGGAAATTCGAGCTGGCTTCACCGCTGTTGAAAGGGTCGGCTTGCGTGTTTTCTTCGGACATAGAGGGGCTTTGACGTGTCTCTTGAATGACGCAACCCGTCGCGGGCGACGGGTTGAGAGGGCTGAGGAGCGACGCCGATGGCGGCGTCCCCGCCTCAGATGCGCATCGGCATCACCACGTACTTAAAGGCATTGTTTTCGGGATTGGTCAGGAGTGCGGAATTGTTCGAGTCTTGCAACTCGAGCTTGACCATCTCCTGGCTCATATTGGACAAGGCATCGATCAGGTAGGTGACGTTAAAGCCGATCTCGATCGCATCACCGCTGTAATCGATGTCGAGTTCGTCCACAGCCTCTTCTTGTTCGGCGTTGTTCGACGCCACACGCAGCAGACCGGGCTCGACATTCAGGCGCACACCCTTGAACTTGTCGGAGGTCAAGATGGCGGTGCGTTGCAAGCAGGCCAGCAAGGACACACGACCGAGGGTGATGTGGTTGCGGTGGTTCTTGGGGATGACGCGGTTGTAGTCGGGGAACTTGCCCTCGACCAGCTTGGTCACGAACTCCATGCCATCGAAGCTGAACTTGGCTTGGTTGCTGGCAAAGCGCATCTCGATCGCGCCTTCGGTGTCCGACAACAGACGCTGCAGCTCGAGCACGGTCTTGCGCGGCAGGATCACTTCCTGGCGCGGCACCTCGACGTCCAGCGTCGCACTGGCGTAGGCCAGGCGATGACCATCGGTAGCCACCAACGACAGCTGCTTGCCTTCGGCTACGAACAAGATGCCATTGAGGTAGTAGCGAATGTCATGTACCGCCATCGCGAAGGAGACCTGACTCATCAGGTCCTTGAGCGTCTTTTGCGGCACGCTAAACGTGGGTCCGAAGCTGGGTGCCTCTTGCACCAGCGGAAAGTCTTCGGCGGGCAGCGTCTGCAAGGTGAAGCGGCTCTTGCCGCCTTTGAGCACCAACTTGTTCTGAGTGGACTCCAGGCTCACGGTCTGGTCGGCCGGCATGGTGCGCAAGATGTCGATCAGTTTGCGCGCGCCCACGGTGGTCGTGAAGTTGCCGTTGTCGCCACCGAGTTCAGCGGTGGTGCGAATCTGGATTTCCAGATCGCTGGTCGTCAACTGCACCGAATTGCCAGTCTTGCGTATCAGCACATTGGCCAGCACCGGCAGTGTGTGCCGGCGCTCGACGATGCCGGCCACCGACTGGAGCACCGACAACACCTGGTCTTGCGTTGACTTCAGGACGATCATTTCTGCCTCTTCTCTTTTGAATTCTTTATTGAAGGTTAGTAGTAGCTAGTAGAGGGCGTCGCCCCGTGTGGACAACCGCTATTTTCTCTTGTTTCACAGCCACTTAGCGTCTTTTGAATGCTGTGTGCACCCCTGCTTCTCGGCTGCACGCCCAAGGGGACAAACAGCCGCAATCGCCTCGCTCTGTGGATAACAGGGTGCTTGTTCAAAAATTATCCCCATGGTTGTTCCGGGTCAGCCTTTGAGCGTCTGTTCCAGCACATGCAGCTGCTGGTTCAACTCGGTCAGCTGCTGGCGTTCGGCGCCGATCTTGCGCACCGCGTGCAGCACCGTGGTGTGGTCGCGGCCGCCAAACAATTCGCCAATCTCGGGCAGGCTTTTCTGGGTCAGCTCCTTGGCCAGGTACATCGCGATCTGTCGAGGCCGGGCGATCGAGGCCGGGCGCTTCTTGCTGTACATGTCCGCCACCTTGATCTTGTAGTAGTCGGCCACTGTTTTCTGGATGTTTTCTACGCTGATCTGGCGGTTCTGGATCGACAGCAAGTCACGCAGCGCCTCACGGGCCAACTGGATGGAAACTTCCTTCTGATTGAAGCGTGAATACGCCAGGATCTTGCGCAGCGCGCCCTCGAGTTCGCGCACGTTGGAGCGCACGTTCTTGGCCACGAAAAAGGCCACTTCCTCGGGCATCTCGGCGCCTTCGCTGCGCGCCTTGTTGATCAAGATCGCCACCCGCATTTCGAGCTCGGGTGGCTCAATCGCCACCGTCAGCCCCGAATCGAAACGCGAAATCAGGCGCTCGTGGATGTCCGCCAGACCCTTGGGATAGGTGTCGCTGGTCATCACGATGTGCGACTTCTTGGCCAGCAGGGCTTCAAAGGCATTGAAGAACTCTTCCTGGGTGCGGTCCTTGTTGGCAAAGAACTGCACGTCGTCAATCAGCAGCAAATCCAGGGAGTGGTAACGCTCCTTGAACTGATCAAAGGTCTTGCGCTGATAGGCCTTAACCACATCCGACACGAACTGTTCAGCATGAATGTAGAGAACTTTCGCGTTCGGCCGGTCGGCCAACAGCCGGTTGCCGACCGCATGCACCAGGTGGGTCTTGCCCAGGCCGACCCCGCCGTAAATGAAAAGGGGGTTGTAGAGATGGCCCGGGGTACTGGCCACATGCATGGCCGCAGCCCGGGCCATGCGGTTGGCCGTGCCTTCGACCAGGGTGTCGAAGGTCAGCGCGGTATTCAGGCGGGTCTTGAAGCCGTTGGCGGCACTGTCGTCAGCCGTGTCGATCGCCTCATGCGCTGCCGCGCTTTCCGGGGACGGCGGGGCAACATACGCTCTGGCGGGAGCCTCCCGGTGAGCAAGCACCAACTCCAGTTGCATGGATTGCCCGGAGAGCTTTTCCAGCAGGGCTGAAATCCGACCGGCGTACTGGGCCCTGACCCAGTCCAGCTTGAACCGGTTGGCCACAAACAGGGTGACCCGAGAGAGGTCGTCGGAGACCTGTGCCGTCAGGGGCTTGATCCAGGTGTTGAACTGCTGCTCGGGCAGCTCCTGGGCCAGCTGTTCGGTGCAGGCCAACCAAAGGCCTTCGCCTGCACCCGCGGACAGGCTCGGATGGAGACCTTCCGTCATCGTGGCCCGTCGCTCGTGTGGATATTGTTCGTCATCGTCGCCCGCACAGTGTAACTTATCAAGAACTTGTCCACAATTCGCAGCGGCAGCCCGCGTGCGCCCCGATTCCCCGAAAATCAGGGGCTTGTGCATTGCCCGGCTTGGTATTTGAGCGATAATCGTGGGTTTTTCCGAGAACGAACATGAAACGCACCTACCAACCTTCCAAAGTGCGCCGCGCGCGCACCCACGGCTTTCTGGTCCGCATGAAGACCCGCGGTGGCCGCGCCGTTATCAACGCACGTCGCGCCAAGGGTCGCAAGCGCCTGGCGGCCTGATCGGCGCCTGCCCTTGTGGCTGCTTGACGTTGTGGCCGCCTGAGCTTGGCGCCGTCTGCGTGATGAAGCCGCCTGTGCCATGACCCTGCCTACGCAAGGTCAGGTCCTGCAGCGGCTCACGACGCGGCTTCAGTTCCAAGCGGTCATGGCGGGCGACACCGTGTCGCGTACCGCCCACTTCGTCTTGCACCGCCTGGCCTTGCACGCGGCCGCGCCGACGCCCACACGGGCGGGCCTCACGCCCGTGCCGCTGTTCCCGGTGCCCCAGCCCTGGATCGGTGCGGTCATCCCCAAGCGCTGGGCGCGCCGCGCCGTGACCCGCAACACCCTCAAACGCCAGATCTACGCCGTGGCCCAGGACTACACAGATCGCCTGCCAGTGGCCGCCCATGTCGTGCGCCTGCGCGCGGGCTTCGATCGTCAGCAGTTCACCAGCGCCACGTCGCCGGCTCTCAAGCAGGCCGTGCGCGCCGAACTGCAGCAACTGTTCGGCGGGATGAAGCCATGATCCGTGCGCTGTTGATCGGCTTGGTCAAGGGCTATCGCCTGCTGCTGTCGCCCTGGCTGGGGTCGGCGTGTCGCTTCACGCCCACCTGTTCCGCTTACGCCTTGCAGGCCCTGCAAGACCATGGCGCCCTGGTCGGCAGTTATTTCACCGTGGCACGCCTGGCGCGCTGCCATCCGGGGTGTGCGGGCGGATTTGACGAGGTGCCTGCGCACCCGCCGCGCCTCTTCACCCGCCTCGTGTCTCCCTTCCAATCCAAGAAGTCCTCATGAACGACATCCGCCGCTCCATCCTTTGGGTGGTCTTTGGTTTTTCGATGGTGATGCTCTGGGACCAGTGGCAGGTCGCCAACGGCAACCCCGCCACCTTCTTCCCCGCGCCGAAGCCGGCCGCCACCGCCTCGGCCCCCGCTGCGGCGGGCGCGGCCACGCCCATCGCGGTGCCGCAAGCGACGGGCGCGACCCCGAGCGTCACCCCCGGCGCCACGCCGCCCTCGGGCGCCGCGCCCGCCAGCAAGAGCGAGCGCTTTACCGTCACCACCGACGTCGTGCGCCTGACCTTCGACACCGAAGGCGGCTCGGTGGTCGGCTCTGAGTTTCTGCAGCACGCAGCCGACGCCGTCGACGGCAAGCAAACCCCCGCCCGCTTCGTGCTGCTCGAAGACACCCCTCAGCGCTTTTACGTCGCTCAAAGCGGCCTGATCGGCGGCGACTTTCCCAATCACACCACCCTCATGACGGCCAGCGCCGAGCGCGAGCTCAAGGCCGGCGCCAACGAACTGGTGGTGCGCTTTGAGTCGCCCGCCAAGAACGGCGTCAAGCTCGTCAAGACCTACACGCTGCAGCGCGGCGCGTATGACGTCGCCGTCAAGCACGAGATCGTCAACACCGGCACCGAGCCTGTCTCGCCCCGCGTGTACCTGCAACTGGTGCGCGATGGCAGCAAGCTGCCCGGCGAATCGGCCTTCTATTCCACCTTCACCGGCCCGGCGGTCTACACCGACGAAAAGAAATTCCAAAAGGTCGAATTCACCGACATCGACAAGAACAAGGCCGAGTTCCAAAAGGAATCGCGCATTGGCTACGTGTCGATGGTGCAGCACTACTTTGCCAGCGCCTGGATCCTGCCCAATGGCGTGCAGCGCGAACTCTTCGTGCGCAAGCCCGAGAACAACCGCTACGCCGCCGGCCTGATCACGCCCCCCGAAGCCCTGGCCCCCGGCGCCACGCAATCTGTCGCCGCCACCTTCTTTGCCGGCCCCCAAGAAGAAAAAATGCTCGAGCGCGTCGCGCCCGGCCTGGACCTCGTCAAAGACTACGGCTGGCTCACCATCCTCGCCAAGCCGCTGTACTGGCTGATGGACAAGCTGCATGGCTTCTTGGGCAACTGGGGTTGGTCCATCATGGGCCTGGTGCTGGTGATCAAGATCGCCTTCTACTGGTTGCAGGCCAAGGGCTACGAGAGCATGGCCAAGATGAAGGCCATCAACCCGCGCGTCATGGCCATGCGCGAACGCCTCAAGGACAACCCCCAGCAGATGCAGCAGGAAATGATGAAGCTGTATCGCGAGG
>CANHSE010000015.1 GCA_947463025.1 Comamonadaceae bacterium | reverse complement strand
GCGGTGTTGGCGTAAGCGGTGCCGGTGTCCCAGTTCTCGTAGCCAATGTAGGCGGCGGCGGTCTTGCTGAAGTTGTAGTCAGCACGCAGGCCAGTCACAGACGCGTCGGTATTCGCCGTACCGGAGGTCTGCTGGGTGTAAGAGGCAGCCAGGTCCATCGCACCCATGGTGTGCTTGGCAGCCAAGCGATAACCCTTGGTCGCGGTGGTCGCCGTGGAGCTAGCCGTGAGGTTGTCACCCTTGTTCCAGCCAGCGTACAGGGTGGTCGCACCCATGGCGAAGCTGGCGTTGATCATGTTGACGCTGGTCTTGAGGGTACCGGCGACACTGGTGCCTACCGCGTACCAGCCGCCACCGTTGGTCTGGGCGGCGGTGGACACGCTGGCGTAAGACACGGTCAGGGGACCTGCAGCGTAGCGCAGACCAAATTCAGTGGCTGCACGAGCGTTCGGGACCACGATCGCGGTGTGGCCGCCGGCACCAGCGGCGACAGCAACGGGGGCTGCGTCGTTACCAGGTGCGTACAGCACAGAAGCGGTGATGCCGTTGAAGCTGGGGCTGTCATAGCGCACCGAGCGGCTGTAACGGACGTTGCTCCACGAGCCCGTCATCGTGGAGGCTTGGCCGCCGCCGCTGTAACCGGAGCCCACGCCAGTGCCCAGGGGCGAGGCGACTTGGAAGCTGTTCAGACCGATGGAGTTGGGCGAGCCCAGACGCAGGTTACCGAAACCGCCGGAGATGCCGACGAAGACCTCGTCGCGATTCAGACCGGTGGCGGTGTTGGCCAGCGCGGTGGTAGCGACAGCGGAAGTGGATGTCGTGTTGTTGGTCACACCCAGGCCGTCGTTGGACAGGCTGCGGGGGTCCAGGCCGTACTTGCCGGTGATCTTGATGCCGCCCTTGAGGGTTTCTTCGGCGATCAGGTTGATCACGCTGGTCGACGAGGTGCCCGAGCCGGTGCTGACGGTGGTGCCTTTGGCAATGGTTTGGCTGCCGGTGATGTTGGCAGCTGCGAAGTCGATGTTGCCCGACAGGGTGACGGAAGACTGGGCGAAAGCGCTGGTGGCGGCCAAAGCAGCCAAAGCAGCTACCCTTTTGAATATCTATTCCTCCTATAAATTCTGTATGGATGATGATTTAGAAAGCAATTCAAACCTCAAGAACAATTTTTTAGTTCTATACCACTTTTTAACGAACACCCATAGCGACCTCATCCACGCCCAGAAAAAAGCCCGCCGTGTGGCCACTGGCGGGCTTTGCCTGGGTGCGGCGGCGCACTCAGGCGGGGGCGGGCGCGGGCGCGGTCTGCCTGCGGCTTTGCAGCATCCCCACATTCATCTCGCCGCTGAGCGATGACGCATAAAAGCGCTCGATCATGTTGACGCTGGTGCGGGCGTTGCGCGCCAAGGTCAACATGTCGATGCCCTGCCCGTAGAGCAGGCGGAACATGATCGAGGTGTGTCGCAAGCTGTAGAGCGTGCGCTTTTGGCCCAGCGGGCCGATGGACAGGCCGCACTCGGCCATCACCCAATGAAAGAGCTGGTTCATCACCGCCAGCGCATGCTCGCGGTTGCTCACCTGGGGCAGAAAGAGATAGTCATCGGGGCCGCCGAAGCCCGCCTGCGCATTGCGCCGCTGGATCAGCGCAAAGATGCGCACCGCCGCCCGCATGCTCACGATGGGCTTGTCGTGGCGCTTGGTCTCGGGCAGGTTCATGCGCAGGTACATGTGCTTGCCACGCACTTCCTCAATGTGCTTGTGCTGCATCTTCTTGATGTCGCCCGGCCGCACAAAGGTGTTGACCATGAAGCCAATCACCCACGCAATGTCCTGCGGCATCACCAGCAGATCCCGCGCGATCCAGTAGCGCTGGTTTTCTGGGAGGGTGCGCAAGAGGGGATGCGACCGGCCCTGCAAGGCGCGCGCCTTGCGCAAGAGCTGCCGGTATTCGGCGAGGCTGAAGCCCCCGCGCGGCGTGGAGGTGACGCGGATGTGCGGAAACTCGGGGACCTCGGTGATGTGCCCCAGATGCCGCGCCATCTTCAGGATCTTGCGTACGATCACCAGGTACTGCGAGATGGTGGTGGTGGTGAAGCCCTCACGCCCCAGGCTGTCGGCAAACGTCTGTAAGGCGGCGTAGTCCACGGCGCGTACTGGCAGGCTGCCAAGCTGGGGCAGGATGTGCGCGTTCAAGCGGTTGCGCATGACCTGCAGCGAGCCCCGGCTGAACTCGCCTCGGCGCTGCCGCGCCGCCTCTTGCTGGAAGAGTCGCTCCGCCACTTGGGTGAAGCCGGGCGAGCCGGATTCGCTCTCGGGGTCACGGCCCATGTGGACGGCGGCGGCGGTGGCATCGAAGAAGCGCTTGGCCAGCGCCATCGCATTTTGCTTGGAGGTGGTGCGCAGGCTCTTGGAATAGGTCTTGCCGTCGAACCAGCAGCGCACCTGCCAGTAACGGCTGGCTGCGATCCTGTAGATTCGGAGCTTCTCGGGATACCCTGGCACCGAGGTCAGGGTGTCAGGAATGGGGACCGTGCGGCCCCGGTGGGCGCGAAAGATCAGGTCATTTGAGGCCGCGCCAGGCGCAGCCAACCAACTTTCAAGGTCCGACATCTTGGATCCGATTTAACGAAGGCTATGCTCTAAGGCGCATGAGGTCTATCGGTTTTGCAAATAGCCCTAAAAACATAAATCTTTTTAAAAGTACGCATAAAAGATCAGTTTGTCGCGCTTATTCGTTCTTTATGTGTGCTCCTGTAAAAAAATAGACGCTGATTCCACAACGCCATGCCCGCTGCCTCCCCCCTGAAAACTGCTGATCCCTACCTGCGCAGGGTGCTCAACGCCCGCGTGTACGACGTGGCCGTGGAGTCGCCGCTGGAGCCGGCCCGTGCCCTGAGCCGGCGCTTGCACAACAAGGTGCTGCTCAAGCGCGAAGACCAGCAGCCGGTGTTCAGCTTCAAGTTGCGCGGGGCCTACAACAAGATGGCCCAGCTGACGCCGGCGCAGCTCGAGCGTGGCGTGATCTGTGCGTCGGCGGGTAACCATGCGCAGGGCGTGGCGCTGTCGGCGAACACGCTCGGCTGCCGCGCGGTGATCGTGATGCCGGTGACCACACCGCAGGTGAAGGTCGATGCGGTCAAGACGCTGGGCGGCGAGGTGGTGCTGCATGGCGACAGCTACTCCGACGCGTACACGCACGCGCTGACGCTGGAGAAGAAGAACGGCATGACCTTTGTGCATCCGTTTGACGATCCGGACGTGATCGCGGGCCAGGGCACGATCGCGATGGAGATCCTGCGTCAGCACCAGGGGCCGCTCGATGCGGTGTTCGTGGCCATTGGCGGCGGCGGGCTGATCTCGGGGGTGGCCAGCTACATCAAGGCGGTGCGCCCCGAGGTGAAGGTGATCGGCGTGCAGATGAACGACTCGGACGCCATGATCCAGTCCGTGACCGCGGGCAAGCGCGTGACGCTGTCCGATGTGGGCCTGTTCTCGGACGGCACGGCGGTCAAGCTCGTGGGCGAGGAGACGTTTCGGCTGTCACGCGCGCTGGTCGACGACTACGTGACGGTAGACACCGACGCGGTGTGCGCGGCGATCAAGGACATCTTCGTCGACACGCGCAGCATCGTCGAACCCGCAGGCGCCCTGGGCGTAGCGGCAATCAAGCAGTACGTGGCCACGCACAAGACGCGCGGGCAGACCTATGCCGCCATTTTGTGCGGCGCCAACATGAACTTCGACCGTCTGCGCTTTGTCGCCGAGCGCGCCGAAGTGGGCGAGGAGCGCGAGGCGCTGTTCGCGGTGACGATTCCCGAGGAGCGGGGCAGCTTCAAGCGCTTTTGCGCGCTGATTGGCGAGCTGCCCGGCGGGCCGCGCAATGTGACGGAGTTCAATTACCGCATCAGCGATGACGCCCAGGCGCATGTGTTCGTGGGCCTGACCACACAGGGCAAGGGCGAGTCGGTGCGCATCGCCAAGAGCTTCACGCGCCACGGCTTTGAGGCGCTGGACCTGACGCACGACGAGCTGGCCAAGGAACATATCCGCCACATGGTGGGCGGGCACTCGGCGCTGGCCCAGGACGAACGGCTGCTGCGGTTCGTGTTTCCCGAGCGACCGGGGGCGCTGATGAAGTTTCTCTCGCACATGCGGCCCAACTGGAACATCACGCTGTTTCATTACCGTAACCAGGGCGCGGATTACGGGCGCATTCTGGTGGGCCTGCAGGTGCCCCGGGCCGACGACAAGGCCTTCAAGCAGTTTGTCGCGACGCTGGGCTATCCCTGCGTGGACGAGACCGACAACCCGGTGTATCGGCTGTTTCTGCGAGGCTGAAGGACCGCGCGCGGGCGGCGCGGGCTCAGGGCTTGTATGGCAAGACCGGCGACAGCGCGGGTAGCGCCAGGGTCAGGGTGGTGGGGCCCTCAGGCTGGGGCCCCAAGCGCGCCAGACGCGGCTGCAGTGATTGCACATACAGCGCGCCGGGCACCGCGTGGCCCACACGATAAGGACGCGCCGGCGCGCCATCGACCGAGATGAGCGCGGCGCCGGCGCCCGACGGCCCAGCCACCACACCCACCAGCGTCAGACGCAGGCCCGCTACCGGCTGAGCGTCGGTGTCGGCGGCTGCGCCCGAGGCACCGAGCAAGCGGGCCAGGGCCTGAGGATCGACCGGTTCGGGCAGCCGTACCGCCGGGGCAGCGCCACCTGTCACGGCGCGTGGCGCAGCCAGCCGCAAGCCCCAGAACACGGCGCACAGCGCGACCAGCGCCCACACCCAAAAGGTGAGCAGGTGGCGCGAAATGAACAGCGATCGGCGAACCCACATCCCTCAATTATCATCATAATATTTCTTTTTACTTATAGATGAGTCCAGATGCGGCCCCAAAGTCATTCTTTTCAACGTGTCCGCTGGGCCCGCGGTTTCACCCTGATCGAGCTGATGGTGGTGCTGGTGATCATCGGCGTGCTGGCCGCCCTGATCGTGCCCAACGTGCTGGAGCGGGCCGACGATGCCCGGGTCACCGCCGCGCGCACCGACGTCAATAACCTGATGCAGGCGCTCAAGCTGTATCGCCTGGACAACCTGCGCTACCCCACCACCGAGCAAGGCCTGCAGGCCCTGGTCACGCGCCCCACCACCGGGCCCACGCCCACGAGCTGGCGCCCCTATCTGGACAAACTTCCCCAAGACCCCTGGAGCCGCCCCTACCAGTACCTGAACCCCGGCCTGCGCGGCGAGGTCGATGTGATGTCGCTGGGCGCTGACGGCCAGCCTGGCGGAGAGGGCCGCAATGCGGACGTCGGCAGCTGGCAGTGACGCGCATGCGGGCTTTACGCTGATCGAGCTGCTGGTGGTGGTGGCGATCATCGCGATCGGCAGCGCCGGTGTGACCTTTGCGGTGCGCGATCCTGCGGCCACTCAGCTCGACCGCGAAGCGGTGCGCCTGGCCTCGCTGCTCGAAGCCGGCCGGGCCCAGTCGCGTGCCACCGGACAGCCCCTGCGCTGGCGCGCCGTGAATGGGGGTTTTCGTTTCGAGGGCCCGCTGGTGACGGGCCTGCCCGATCACTGGCTGGCCAAGGGCGTACAGGTGCGCGGTAACCCGGTGCTGGTGCTGGGGCCCGAGCCGCTGATTGGGGCGCAGTCGGTGCGCCTGTCGTCTAGCGCCGCGCCGGACCGCGAAGTGCGCATCGCCACCGACGGCCTGCGACCGTTCACGGTGCAACCGCAACAGGCGACACTATGACACCCGCACGCGGCTTCACGCTGATCGAGGTGATGGTGGCCCTGGGCATCGTAGCGATCGCGCTGGTCGCGGGTCTGAAGGCCACGGCGGCACTGGCCACCAACGCGTTGCGCCAGTCAGACATGTTGCTGGCGCAGCTGTGCACCGACAACGCGCTGGTGGCCCTGCGCCTGTCAGGTCAGATGCCGGCGCTGGGCGAGACGCGCGCCAGCTGCGAGCAGGCCGGGCAGGTGTACGAGCTGACGCTGACCGTCGCGCCCACGCCGAATCCGAATTTTCATCGGGTGGATGCGCGTGCGAGCCAGGGGCCATCGACGCTGCTGCGGGTGTCCACCGTGCTCGGTCGCTATTGAGGCGAAGGCGTGAAGCCCATGACGCACCCCCTGCCCTCGCGCGGCTTCACGCTGGTTGAATTGCTGGTGGCCTTGTTTGCGCTGGCCCTGCTGGCCGTGCTGGGGTGGCGGGGTCTGGACGGGATGGTACGGGCTCAGTCGCAGTTGCAGTCGCGCGCCGACCAGGTGCTGGCGCTGCAAGTGGGGCTGGCGCAATGGACGGCCGACCTCGACGCCCTGGAGACCCTGCCCCGGATCACCCCCCTGGATTGGAACGGCCAGGTGCTGCGCCTCGTGCGACGCAGCACCACCGACACCGCGGCCAGCGCGGACGGCGTGGTGGTGGCGGCCTGGACACGGCGCACCGTCGAAGGCCAGGGGATGTGGCTGCGATGGCAGTCGCCCGCGCTCACGCGACGCGCCGAGGTCGAACAGGCTTGGTCGCAGGCAGAAAACTGGGCGCGCGAGCCGGGGGAGGCGGATCGCGCGGGCGAGGTGCGCGTGATGGCCGCGGACCAATGGCGCGTCCTCTACTTCTCGAACGCGGCCTGGCGCGAGGCTACGCCGGGCGATCCGCAAGACACCGAAACCCAACGCCCGCCCACGCCGCTGCCCGAGGGGGTGCGCCTGATGCTGACGCTGCCGCCTGGTGGCCCGCTGGCCGGTGCGATCACGCGCGATTGGGTCAGCCCGCACGTGAGCCCCCGTCGATCATGAAGCGCACCGCCCCCGCACGCGGCGCCGCACTGCTGGCGGCCTTGCTGACCGTCGCCTTGGTCGCGACGCTGGCGTCGGCTGGCCTGTGGCAGCAATGGCGCGCCATCGAAGTCGAGACCGCGGAACGTCAGCGTGCGCAGTCGGTGTGGGTGTTGCTCGGGGCACTGGACTGGGCGCGCTTGGTGCTGCGCGAAGACGCGCGGGCGGGCTCGGTCGATCACCTGGCCGAGCCCTGGGCAATCCCGCTGCAAGAGGCGCGTCTGTCGACCTTCCTCGCCGCAGACCGTCAGGGCGCGCCCGGTGATGCAGCGGGCGATGCGGCGTTTCTCTCGGGCACGCTCACCGACCTGCAGTCGCGGCTGAACGTGCACAGCCTGCTGGAGTCGGGCCAGGTCTCGCCCGCAGGTCTGCGCGCCTTCGAGCGTTTGTTCGACCTGCTGGGTCTGCCGCCCGCGCAGCTGGAGACACTGGTCACCCGCCTGCGTCTGGCGGGCGGCGGTACGCGCCCCAGCGGCGGTCTGTGGGCGCAGGCTGCGCCCGGCGTGCAAACCGACACCGAGACGCAACAAGTGCCCCTGATCCCCGTGCGCGCCGAGCAACTGGGGTGGCTGGGCCTGCCACCGGGCAGCGTCGCCGCCTTGCTGCCGTATGTGACCGTGCTGCCAGGCCGGACCGCCGTCAACCTGAACACTGCGAGCCCTCAGGTGGTCTACGCCGCGATCAGTGGCATCGGGTTGGCCGATGCGCATCGCCTGGTGGCCGCACGCGCCGCGCGGCATCTGTCAGGGCCGGCCGATGTCGCCCGCGTGCTGGGCCAAACGCTGCCCGACGACGCGCGGGTGGGCTATGGCAGTCGCTACTTCGAGGTGCGCGGACAGTTGCGACTGGATCGCTCGGTGATGCAGGTGCGTACGCTGGTGGAGCGCGATGGCTTGAACGTGAAAGCCCTCCAGCAACAACGCGGCGCACTGGAAGCCCCCGTCCCAGTGGCTTTGCCGGGTGCGCGCTGACATGAGCTCACTCTTTCTTTTGCTACCGAAAGCGCCGCTCTCGGCGGCCCCCGAGTTTGCGTATGTGCGCTCGGTCGATGGACGCAGCCCAGACACGGTGTCGTGCGCGCCCGTGTCACTGCTGCCACAGGTCCACGGCGCGGGCGCCGAACGCGTGGCGGTGGTGCCGGCGGAGGCCTTGTCCTGGCATCGCGTGGCGTGGCCGCGCAGCATCACGACCCGGTCACCGCGCCTGCGTGCGGTGCTCGAAGGCTTGCTCGAGGAGCACCTGCTGGATGCGCCCGAGACCCTGCACTTCGCGGTGGAGCCCCATGTTCGTGCGGGCGAAGCCACGTGGATCGCGGTGTGCGATCGCACGTGGCTGCGTACCTGCCTGCAGGCCCTGGAGGCTGGCGGCCACCCGATCACACGCATCGTGCCGGAGATCGCGCCGGAGTCACCGGCGGCGCTGTATGCGCTGGGTGATCCGGTGCAGCCGATGTGGATCGCGCGCAGCGCACAGGGGGTGCTGGTCTTGCCGCTGACAGCGACGTCGATCGCTTGGTTGCCCGCGCTGCCCGATGGCGCGCTGTGCCTGGCCGAGCCTGCGGTCGCTGCGCAGGCCGAGGCGCTGCTGCAACGCCCTGTGGTCTTGCAGCCCGCTGCCGAACGCTGGTTGCAAGCCGCCCAATCGGACTGGAACCTGGCGCAGTTCGAGTTCGCGCGCAGCGGGCGTGCACGCGCACTGCGTCGCCTGGCGACCGCCTGCGCGGTGTGGTGGCGATCGCCGGCCTGGCGGCCCACGCGCTGGGGTCTGGGGCTATTGGTGGCGGTCAACCTGATCGGACTGCAAGTGGGGGCCTGGCGCGAACGCGCCGTGCTCGAGGCACAAGGCGTGGCGATTCGCGCGGTCTTGACGCAAACCTTCCCGCACGTGAAATCTGTGATTGACGCACCTGCGCAGATGGCACGTGAAATGGCGACTCTGCGCCAGACCACGGCCACGCTTGCGGTCAGTGACCTCGAGACCCAACTCGGCGCCTTGGCGCGTGTCGCGCCGGATCGGACCGCACAAGCTCTGGACTACACGCGCGAGACCTTGCGCGTGCGCGGTCTGGGGTGGACCGCCGCCGACCTGCGGCGCACGCAGGCGGCCCTGCAAGCGCAGGGGCTGGTCGCAGCGCTCGATGGCGAAACGCTGGTGCTGCGTGCGGAGGGCGCGCCATGAAGCTGCAGGATGTGCGCACGCAATGGCAAGGTCTGCCGCCACGACAACGCTTGCTGTTGGCAGGGGCCATGGGCATCCTCCTTGCAACCTTGCTGGGGTGGCGGGTCCTGGCGCCTGCACTGGCCACGCTGCGCACGGCGCCCGCGCAGCATCAGGCACTGGACACACAACTGGCGGTCATGCGGCAGCTGCAAGCCCAGGCGCTGGCGATGCGTGAGGCCACGCAGGCGCTGCCGCCCCTGGGCCGCGAGGAGGCTCAACGCGCGCTCGAAGCCACCGTGCGCCAACACCTGGGTGAGGCGGCGCGCCTGAGCCTCAGCCCCGAGCGCGCGACGCTGACGCTGTCGGGGGTGTCGGGCCAGGCCCTGGCGCAGTGGCTGACGCAGGCGCGTATCGAAGCGCGCACGCTGCCCACCGAAGCCCGCCTGGATCGACAGGCCAATGGCTTGTGGCAGGGTCAGATGACGCTGGCGATTCCCGCGTCTTCTGCCGCGCGCTGAGGTCAATGCCATGACCCGCACACCCGCCACCGACCCCTTGCACCCGCGTGCGCCCTGGGCATGGGCCGGCGCCGGACTCCTGGCGGGCGGCGCGCTGGCCCTGCTGCTGTTCGCGCCCGCGCGCTGGCTGGCAAGTGCGGTGGGCTGGGTCACCGAGGGCCGTGTGGTGATGCAAGCCGCACGCGGTACGGTCTGGCGCGGCTCGGCGCAGTGGGTCCTGGCGGGCGGCAGCGGGAGCCGTGATGCCGTCGCCCTGCCCTCACGCCTGTCGTGGCGGGTGCAGCCTGGCTTACAGGGGCTGCGTGTGGCTTTACACGCCAGCTGCTGCACCCCCGAGCCGCTGGGAGTGAACCTGCAAGCCGGCTGGCACGGGCTGAGGATCGCCATCGACGACGGCGCACCCTCGCACTGGCCTGCGGCCTTGCTCGCCGGTCTGGGCACACCCTGGAACACGGTGCAACTGGATGGCCGCCTGCAACTGACCACACGCGGGCTGGTCCTGCAGGGGCGCCCACAGGCGCTGCAGATGCAAGGCCAGGCCGAGGTGCTCGCACTGGACATGACCTCGAGCCTGACCACGCTACGCCCCATGGGCAGCTACCGGCTGACGCTGGAGGGCGGCCCAGTACCCACGCTGCGCCTGGTCACGCTGGCCGGCGGCCTGCAGGTCACGGGCAGCGGCCAGTGGCGTGGCACGGGTCTGCAGTTCTCGGGCGAGGCCCACACCGAACCCGGGCGCGAGGCGGTGCTGGCCCATCTTCTCAATCTCATCGGGCGCCGCGAGGGCGCGCGCTCGATCATCACCCTGGGATAAACACCTCATGCCGCTCTATCTGATTCGCTCGTTGACCGGCCTGCTGATTGCGATCGCCTGCACGCAGGCGCCCGGGCAATCGCCCAAGCCACCCGCGCGACCGGCCGCCCGCGAGCCAGTGACCCTGAATTTCAGCAACGCAGAGATCGAGGCGGTGACGCGGACGATGGCCAGCATCATCGGGCGCGACATCGTGGTGGACCCGCGGGTGAAGGGCACGATCAGCCTGTCCACCGAGCAACCGGTGCCGCCCCAGGTGGCCTACGAGAATTTTCTGGGCTTGCTGCGGCTGTCGGGGTACACCATCGTGGACTCGGGTGGCTTGCTCAAGGTGGTGCCCGAGGCGGATGCCAAGCTGCAAGGCGGGCCGGTGAGCGTAGGCACAGCGCCAGCGGGCACCCAACTGGTGACGCAGATTTTTCGGCTGACCCACGAGAGCGCCAACAACCTGGTGCCGGTGCTGCGGCCCTTGATCAGCCCGAACAACACGATCAACGTCAGCCCCGGCACCAACGCGCTGATCATCACCGACTACGCGGACAACCTGCAGCGGATCGGGCGCATCATCGCCGCCCTCGACATCGCCAGCAGCGCGGACGTGGAGGTGCTGCCCCTGCGGCATACCCTGGCGGCCGATCTCGCGCCGGTGGTGCAGCGGCTGGTCGATGCCAGTGGCGGACCCACGGGACCCGCGGGGTCACCAGGGTCGCCGGGCAGCGGTGACGCCGGCACGCGCACGACCGTGATCGCCGAAGTGCGCAGTAACACCCTGCTGGTGCGCGCGCCAAACGCCGCTCGGTTGCACCTGATACGCACGCTGGTGGAGCGGCTGGACGCATCGCCCACCGCAGGCACGACGGGCAATCTGCATGTGGTCTACCTGAAGAACGCCGATGCCACGCGGCTGGCGGTGACGCTGCGCGCGGCACTCGCAGGGCTGGGCGGCGCAGGCGCGGGCGTCCCCGCGCAAGGTCTGACGGGGGGCACTCTCGGCGGCCCGGGTGCCGCACAGACCGGCGCGATGCAGGCTGCGGGCGGCAGCCCCGCGACCGGCACGATCTCACCGACGGCGGCACCGTCCACCGGCGGTCAGATTCAGGCCGATCCGGCCACCAACGCGCTGGTGATTACCGCCGCCGAGCCCCAGTACCGACAGCTGCGCGCCGTCATTGATCGTCTGGACACGCGACGCGCGCAGGTCTTTGTCGAGAGCCTGATCGCCGAGGTGAACGCCGACAAGGCCGCCGAATTCGGATTTCAGTGGCAGAACCTGCTGGGCGGGATCAACAGCAGCGACATCGGCGTTGGAGGCACCAACTTCACCACCGGCGGGGCCAACATCATCGGCCTGAGTCAGGGCGCCGCCAGCGGCAACACCCTGCCCTCGCCGGGTCTGAACCTGGGGGCGGTGCGTCAGGTCAACGGCACCTACGTGTTGTCGGCGCTGGCGCGCTTTTTGGAGACGAAGGCCGATGGCAATGTGCTGTCCACACCCAACCTGCTGACACTGGACAACGAAGAGGCCCGCATCGTGATCGGCCAGAACGTGCCCTTTGTGACCGGCCAATACACCAATGCCACCACGAGCAGCACGGGCAGCGTGAATCCGTTTCAGACCATCGAGCGGCGCGATGTGGGCCTGACCCTGCGGGTGCGGCCACAGATCAACGAGAACGGCACGGTCAAGATGCAGATCTTTCAGGAGGTCTCCAGCGTGCAGCCTGGCTCGGTCAATTCGACCTCGGGTCTGATCACGAACAAACGCTCGATCGAGTCCACGGTGCTGGTGGACGATGGCGCGATCGTGGTGCTCGGTGGCCTGCTGCAAGACGAATACGCGGGCAACGAGCAGAAGGTGCCCGGCATCGGCGATATGCCCCTGCTGGGGCGTTTGTTCAAGAGCGAGACCCGCAGTCGCAAGAAGACCAACCTGATGGTGTTCCTGCGGCCCGTGGTGGTGCGTGATGCAGCGCGCGGCGACGCGCTGACCCTGGATCGCTACGAGCTGATGCGAAGCAAGCAGGAGGCGGCACAGCCCAAGCCCAGCGCGGTGGTGCCCGTCGAGGGATCGCCGGTGTTGCCGCCTTACACGGCGCCCCCTGTTCGATGACCCGCCACCCCCTGCCCTATGCCTTTGCCCGCAGCAGCCAGCTGCTGCTCGAGGACGACGGTGAGAGCCTGACCCTGTGGCACGCTGGCGCCACACCGGGTAGCGCCTGGGGCGAGGTGATGCGCAAGTTTCATGTGCACGCCGTGCAGCAACTGGACGCGCCTGCCCTGGCTCAACGTATCAGTGCGGCCTATGCGCAGGGTGAATCGAGTGCCGCCACCGTGGTGAGCGAGGTGCAAAACGATGCCGATCTCTCCCGCATCATGCAGGAGCTGCCCGCCGTCGAAGACCTGCTGGAGACCCACGACGACGCCCCCATCATCCGCATGCTCAATGCCCTGCTGACGCAGGCGGCGCGCGATGGCGCCAGCGACATTCACATCGAACCCTATGAGCGGCATTCCTCGGTGCGGTTTCGGGTGGACGGTACGCTGCGCGAGGTGGTGCAGCCGCATCGGGCGCTGCATGCAGCGCTGATTTCGCGGCTGAAGATCATGGCCGAACTGGACATCGCGGAAAAACGCCTGCCGCAAGACGGTCGCATCAGCCTGCGTATTGGCACGCGTGCGGTCGATGTGCGGGTGTCCACCCTGCCCAGCGCGCATGGCGAGCGGGCGGTGCTGCGGCTTCTGGACAAGAGCGGTAGCAAGCTGAGTCTGGAGGCGGTGGGCATGGCAGGCGACACGCTGCGCCGCTTTGCGCATCTGATCACGCAGCCTCACGGGATCATCCTGGTGACCGGCCCCACCGGCTCGGGCAAGACCACCACGCTGTATGCAGCGCTCACGCGCCTGGATGCCGATTCGAGCAACATCATGACGGTGGAAGACCCGATCGAGTACGACCTGCCCGGCGTCGGTCAGACCCAGGTGAATGCCCGCATCGACCTGGACTTTGCCAAGGCGCTGCGCGCAATCCTGCGGCAAGACCCCGATGTGATCATGATCGGTGAGATCCGCGATCACGAGACCGCGCAAATCGCGATTCAGGCCTCTCTCACCGGCCACCTGGTGCTGGCGACGCTGCACACCAACGATGCAGTCAGCGCGGTGACGCGTCTGACCGATATGGGCGTAGAGCCTTTTCTTTTGAGTTCATCGCTGCTGGGGGTGCTGGCGCAACGCCTGGTGCGCAAGCTGTGCGTGCGGTGCCAGGGCGCGGGCTGCGAGGACTGCGGGCGTACGGGCTACCACGGGCGCACGGGGGTGTTCGAGCTGATGACGGCAGACGAAGCGGTGCGCAAACTGATTCACAAGCGCGCCGCCGAGAGCCAGATCCGCGAGGTGGCCATCGCGGCTGGCATGACGCTGATGCAGACCGACGGCGAGCGTCTGGTGCGTGAGGGCATCACCTCGCGCGAGGAGTTGTTGCGCGTGACCCGCGATTGAGGGCCGCTACGGTGTCTCGTCTTTGCGCTCCGTGCGCTCGCGGGCCTCGCGCGCCTCACGCTCGGCGCGGGCCTTGCGAAGGTCATGAAATTGCCAGGCGGCAAACACGAAAACCAGCAGAAAGACGCCCAGCTCGATCCAGATGCCCATGGCTCAATCCTCCTTGGGACGCGGCAGCAGGCGATTGATCACCAGGGCGCCCAGGTACAACACGATGAAGGTGCCCAGGGTGTCCCCCACGAACATGGGGACGAAGCCCTCCACGGGCTTGAGGCTCTGGGCAGCGTAGGCGAAGTACAAGGTGTGGCCCATGCTGCTGAGAAATCCACCGGCCACGCCAAAAATCAGCAGCTGGCGACCCGTCATGCCGGCCAGATCGGCGCGGACTCTGAACAGGCGCTGCACCACGCGCGCCGCGATGAGGCAGGGCACCGAAGACAAGCCCGCCACGATGAGGGCGCCCACCGGGTCAAATTCAAACATCGACCCCAGCAGCGACAGGGACCCGATGTACAGGCCCGCCACGCCGGCCCACCCCAGCAGAATCACCGCCAGCATACGGATCGCCGCAGGCAAGAAGATCCAGCTGATGTGGTCGGTGACCTTGGCCACGCTGAACAGCCACGAATTCAGCTTGAAGACGAGCACATAGGCCAACGCAACGGCGGCCATGCCGGCGACGAAGTGAAGGACAGAGGACGGGCCCTGGCGGGGCGGCGCCGAGAGCATCAGACAGCGCGGGGACTCAGTCGGCGTGGGCCTTGCGCATGCACTGCCCGAGGGCCGCGAAATAGCGCATGGACAGCTCGGTGGGCTGCACGTACTTCAGACGGTTGTCTTGCTGGTCGTTTTCGACCTGCAGCAAGCCTTTGGAGCGCAGGGCCTTCAGGCGGCGCTGCACGGTAGACGGCGAAATCTCGGGCATGCCATTCATGGCCTCGACCACGCTGATGCGCTCATCCGCGTACCAGGAGCGGGCCAGAAAAGCCAGGATTCGGTCCTCCACTGCATCGATCTCGGGAATGCCCGGCAGACGGCGCGTGGCCGCCACCAGGTTGAGGAACTTGAAATAAAGCAGGGAGCTTTCTTTTTTGCTGGAGGGCATGGCGCCTGGAGGGGTGATCGTAGATGGGGGGCATGTTATCGCAGGACCCCGGGCCTCATCCGCGGGGATTCCCCAAGCCCGGATTGTGTCCGCCCCCGCGCTCAGCGCGCCGGTGCATCCCCTGCCACCCGAAATCCGCAATGGCTGGTGGCGGACATCGGCGCGTTGGACGCGCGTGCGGCGACGCGGTAGCGGTCGCAGTAAGAGGCATGGCACAAGAAGGAGCCGCCTCGCTGCGCCCGCCGGCCGGTTAGGGCGTCGACACGGGGATCGTGCACGGCGGTCTCTTGGTGGTAGCGCGGGTTGAAACCGTCCGCGCACCATTGCCAGACATTGCCCACCATTTGATAAAGGCCATAGCCATTGGCCTCGAAGCTGCGTGCGGCTATCGGGCCGGGCGTCCAGCCAGGCTGCGGCTGCGCGGGGAAGACGCCCTGCCAGGTGTTGCATTGGCGCTGGCCCCCGGGCTCGAATTCATCTCCCCAGGGATAACGCGCCTGCACGAGGCCCCCTCGGGCGGCGTATTCCCATTGGGCCTCGGTCGGCAGGCGCAGGCCCGCCCACGCGCAATAGGCACTCGCATCCGTCCACGAGACATGCACCACCGGATGGTCCAGGCTGTCCTGGATGCCACTGCCAGGGCCTTGCGGGCGTTGCCAGCAGGCGCCTTCGACTTCCAGCCACCAGGGCAACTCGCGCGAGATGCGTCGCATCGTGGCACGCCGCTGCGGATCGACCTGCAGGTAAAACACAAAGGACGTGCCCGCCTGCTCGGCGTCGGTGATGTAGTGAGTGGCCCGTACGAACTCGCGGAACTCGCGGTTGGTGACGGTGGTCTCGCCCATCGAAAAAGGCGCGACCTCGACTTCGCGCGCCGGGCCTTCGCCGTCTTCGGCAAAGCCCTCCTTCGCATCGCTGCCCATGATGAAGCGGCCACCGGGCAGGTGCACCATGCGGGGCAGCAGCGAGCCGGGCGCGGACACCGAGGCCGCGGGCTGCGATGGCACCGAAGTCGGCGCTTCGAAGCCGGGCCAGGCCAGGGGCAAGGCCCAGGCCGGGACGCAGCAGCTCACTCGTCTTCCCAGAAGGCGCGGGTCACGCCCTGACTGCGCATGAGGGCGACCACTTTTTCGCGATCGAGTACACCGCAGCGCGCGGCCCAAGCTTCGTACTGGCGGGCCATGTCGGCCACGCGATCGGGATGCTGGGTGGCCAGATCATGCAGCTCGGTGCGGTCTTCGACCATGTCATAGAGCTCCCAGGCCTGGCCATGTTGGCGCACGAGCTTCCAGCGGCCGATGCGCACCGCGCTGTTGCCTTCGTGCTCCCAGAACATGGGCGGGCGTTGCTCGAGGTCGGCCTGGAAAGCCGGCTGCAAGGAGTGACCTTCTAGCGGCAAGATCGAGCGCCCCCCGAGCGACTGGGGATACGCCACACCTGAAACATCAAGCACGGTGGCCATGATGTCCGGCAGGTAGCCCGGCGTGTGGCGAATCTCGCCGCGCTGCGCGATGCCTTGGGGCCAGTGCAGGATCAGCGGCGTGGAGATGCCGCCCTCGTGGATCCAGTGCTTGTACAGGCGAAACGGCGTGTTCGACAGATTGGCCCAGGCGGTGCCATAGCTTTGGTAGGTGTCCTCGGCGCCGGGCATCAGATCGGGGTTGTTGCCAAAGCGCACGACGGCGCCGTCGCGGGTGTGCGAGCGCGCGATCATCAGCTTGTTCACGAGTTCGTCGATGGTGACGTTCTCGGGGATGTCTTCGGCGCAGGCGCCGTTGTCGGCCAGGAAGATCACGAGGGTGTTATCCAGCTCGCCGTCGGCTTCGAGCTGGTCGAGGATACGGCCGATGCCCTGGTCCATGCGGTCGATCTGGGCGGCATAGACCTCCATGCAGCGCGCGAGCCAGGCCTTGTGTTCGGCCCCGGTCCAGGCGGGCTGGCTGGGGTCGCGGTCAGTGAGCTTCCACTTGGCGTCCAGGAGGCCCCAGCGCACGAGCTTTTCCAGGCGCTGCTCGCGCAAGGTGTCCCAGCCCGCATCGAAGCGGCCCTTGTAGCGGGCAATGTCTTCGTCGTGCGCGTGCAGCGGCCAATGCGGCGCGGTGTAGGCCACGTACTGAAAGAAGGGGGCGCTGGCATGCTGCTGGTGGTGGGTGCGCAGCATCTTCACCGCTTCGTCGCTGATGGCGTCGGTGTAGAAAAAGCCCGGCGCGCGCGCTTCATGTTCGGCGTTGTCGTTGCCACGCGTGAGGGTGTTGGGGTCGTAGAAGCTGCCCGCGCCAATGATGGTGCCGAAAAACTCATCGAAGCCCCGCTGGCGCGGCCACGAATCCGTGGGCTGGGTCAAATTGCTCGAGACATGCCACTTGCCACTGAGGTAGGTGCGGTAGCCCGCCGTCTTGAGCACCTCGGCGATCGTGGCGCAGCGCTGGTTGAGGTTGCCCGCATAGCCCTCGGGGCCCGAGTCATAGGTGAGGATGCCGATGCCGGTTTGGTGCGGATGCAGGCCCGTGAGCAGCGACGCGCGCGAAGGGCTGCAGCGGGCGGTGTTGTAGAACTGCGTGAAGCGCAGGCCGTTGTTCGCCAGACGATCCAGATTCGGGGTTTCGACCTCGCCGCCGTAGCAGCCGATGTCGGAGTAGCCCATGTCGTCGTTGAGGATCAAGAGGATATTGGGGCGCTTGCTCATGGCTTCTCCAGGGGGCAGTCGGTTCAGGCCAGGCGGATGCCGGCGGGATCAAAGAGGTGAGCGGCCTCGGGCTCAAAGCCCAGGTGCACGGTGTCGCCTTCGTTCACAGGCGACAGGCCAGTCACCTTGACCTTCAGCCGCGTGGGGCCCGCCTGCACATTCAAGATGGCGTGGTCACCGAGTTCCTCGACATACAAAACGCGCGCGGCCAGACCCTGGGGTTGCAGGCGCAGGTCGCCAGGTCGAATGCCCAAAGTGACCGTACGCTCGGCGGGCGTGGAGGGGGCCACCGGGTGGGTGCTGCCTTCGACGGTGACCGCAGCGCCGCTCCAGGCGCCAGGCAGCAGGTTCATGGGCGGCGTGCCAATGAAGCCGGCGACACTGGCTTGCGCCGGCCGACCGAACACCTCGCGCGGCGTGCCGATTTGCACGATGCGGCCTTCCATGAAGACCGCGATGCGATCGGCCAGGGTCATGGCCTCTTCCTGATCGTGCGTGACATACACGGTGGTGACACCCAGGTCGCGTTGCAGCTCGCGCAGTTCCAGGCGCGTCTCCAGGCGCAGCTTGGCGTCAAGGTTGGACAGCGGCTCGTCGAGCAAGAAGATGCGAGGCTGACGCACGATCGCGCGGGCCAGGGCGACGCGCTGCTGCTGACCGCCCGAGAGCTGGCCCGGACGGCGCGCGAGCAGGTGATCGATGCGCACACGGGCTGCAGCCGCTTGCACCGCTTGCGCGATCTCGGCGGGCGGGCGCTTCATCATCTTGAGCGGAAAGCCGATGTTCTCGGCCACCGTCATGTGGGGGTACAGCGCATAGCTTTGGAACACCATGGCCACATCGCGCGCGCCGGGCTCGTCGTGGGTGACATCCTCGCCGTCCAAGCGAACCTGGCCAGCACTCACCGGCTCCAGGCCCGCCAAGATGCGCAGCGTGGTGGTCTTGCCCGAACCTGAGGGGCCCAGCAACACAAAAAATTCGCCGGCGCGGATGTCCAAGTCGACCCCGTGCAGCACGGTGGTTTCGCCATGGCGTTTGACCACCCCTTCAAAGCGGACGCTGCCGCGTGCGTTCATCGACGTCCTCCCCCTTTGACCGCACCGACGGTGAGGCCCTTGACGATATGTTTCTGCGCCAGCAGTCCCAGCAAGATAACGGGTGCCATCGCCACCATCGCACCGGCGGCTACCTTGGCCCACTGGGTCTGTTCGACCGAGATGAAATTGAACATGGCCACCGTGACCGGGCGCACCTTGTTGCCCCCGAGCACGACGGCGAACATGAATTCGTTCCAGGCATTGAGGAAGACGAACACGGTGGTGACCGCGATGCCCCCGCGCACCTGCGGCAAGATCACATGCCACAGCGCGCCCCAGCGGCCCGCGTGATCGAGCAGCGCCGCCTCTTCCATCTCGTAGGGCACGTCTTCGAAATAAGACACCATCAGCCAGATGGCGAAAGGCAGCGAGAAGGTCAGGTAGATGGTGACCATGCCGCTGTAGGTGTCGAGTGCGCCCAGGCGCTGCAGCGCCAGGTAGTAGGGGATCACCAGCCCCACCGGCGGCAGCATTTGCGTGACCAGCACATAAAAGCCGCTGGCGCGCTTGAACGGATAGCGAAGCCGCGCGAGCGCGTAGGCCGCAGGGATGGCAAAGGCCATGGTCAGGGCCGTCGCTGTGCAGGTGACGACGAGGCTGGACCAGAGATTGGGCAGGATGGACGCAGGCCCGAACAAGACCTCGCGGTAGTTGGCCAGCGTGGGCGTGAAGAACAAGACCGGCGGGTAGGCCAGCACATCGCGCTCGGTCTTGAACGAGGTGAGCAGCGCCCACAGCACGGGGAAGGCCCACACCGATACCAGCAGACCGGCGACGACCCACAGCATCATCTGGCGCGGCATCGGCTTCATGGAGGATGTCATGCGGGACTCCGACGACGGCGAAACAGCAGCCAAGAGACGAACATGGTCAGGCCCAGCAGCACCATGGCCAGCGCCGAGCCATAACCGATGTTCAACTCGGTGAACGAGGTGCGATAGGCGTACAGGTTCAAGATCTCGGTGGACGTGCCGGGCCCGCCCCCCGTGGCCGCGAAGATGGCCGCGAAGGCGGACAGCGCGGTCATGGTGCGCAGGATCACCACCATCACCACCGCGGGCCGGATCAAGGGCAGCGTGATGTGCCAAAACCGCTGCCAGGCGCTGGCGCGGTCCAGGCGTGCGGCCTCATAGACATCGGGGGGTAGCGTGGCCAGCGTCGCCAGCAGCACCAGGAAGGCAAAGGGCGTCCACTGCCAGGTGTGGATGGCGATGACCGAGATCAGCGCCAGTTGCGGATCGCCCAGCCAGTTATGACTGCCCAGACCCAGCGCGCGGGTGACGAGGTCGACCAGGCCGAAATCGGGCGCGAGGACCAGCGTACGCCAGAACAGGCCCACCACCACAGGGGCGAGCACGATGGGCAGGATGGCCGCCACCCGCAAGATCGCCTGCCCGCGCGGAATCTGCAGCACCAGCAGCGCCAGCGACAAGCCGATGATCACCTGCAGGACCACGGTGGACGCGGTGTAGATGACGGTGAGCGTGAGCGAATTCCAAAAGCGGGGGTCGTTCCCCATCTTGGTGTAGTTGCCCAGGCCGGCAAAACCGGACAGCCAGGGCATGCCCAAGTCCAGCTTTTGCAGGCTGTTCCAGGCGAGGAATACCAGCGGCGCGGTCGTAATCAGAAGCAGCAAGACGAACGCAGGCCCGAACAGGGCCAGCGCAAAGCGCCGCTCCTGTCGTGCCTGCGAGTCGATGCGGGCTGCCGCGCCGTCCGCCATGGCGCTTTAGCTACGCATGATTTGTGCGATGCGCGCCTGGGCCTCGTCCAAGGCTTCCTTGGACTTCTTCTGGCCGACCAATGCCGACTGGATGGCGGTGGCCATCGTGTCGCCGACGGCGGGCCACTGCGGCACACGCGGGCGCCATTCGACGTCGGTGTCTTGCTCCAGCGATTCCAGGGCGGCGTTGATGAAGTTGTCGCCCGCGTCCTTCATGGCGTTGGCAAACTCGGGGGCCTTCCACGAGGACATACGGTTCACACCCGAGCGCTTGGCAGCGCCGGCGAACTTCCAGGAGGTGCGTGCCTGCGTCTCGGCGGCGGTGGCCCACATGATGAAGAGCCACGTGGCTTTCTTGGCGCGCTCGGACAGCGCGGCGTTGATCGGGAAGCCCCAGTTCCAGATGGAGGTGACGCGCTTGCCGGCGGGGCCACGCGGCCAGCGGGCGTAGGCGATCTTGCCCACCACCTTGGATTTCTCGGGGTTGTTGATCACGGCGGCCGAGGAGTGGGCGTCGAGGTAGCAAGCCAGCGTGCCTTGCGAGAAGGCGTCGGCGATGTCGGGCCAGTTCCAGTTACGCACGGCCGGCGGCGCGAACTGCGTGAGAGCGCTGACATACCAATCGAGCGCGCGCACGGCCTCAGGGCTGTTGACGACCAGATCCTTGCCCTGGAACCAGTTGCCGCCGAAGCCGCGGAACAGGGAGGGGTACAGGTACATGTTCTGACCGGCACCCGCAAAGCCACGCATCGCCAGACCGAAAACGCGATTGGCAGGATCGTTCAGCGCCTTGGCATTGGCCAGGAGCTGGTCGTAGGTGTCGGCAGGCTTGAGGCCCTTGGCGGCATAGAGGTCTTTGCGATAGACCTGCACCGTCACTTCACCGTCAAACGGAATGCCATAGGGCTTGCCATCGACCGAGTCGGCGTCGCGCCAGGCCTTGAGGATGTCGTTGTAGTTGTACCAGGCGGCATCGGTGAGCGTGGCGTCGTTCAGGTACTTGTCCAGGGGCTCGACCCACCGGTTGGCCACGTACAGGGGGTAGTACATCGGGTCGGTGGCACTGGTGGCATAGGTCGCTGTCTTGGACGACAGATCGAGCATGGACTTCTGGCGGATCTGGCCGGGCGGCACTTTCTCGGTGCGCACCTTGATGCCAGTGAGCGCCTCAAACTGCGGCAGCAGCCCGATCAGGTTGTCAAAGTAGCTGGCCGGGATCACGGCGACGCTGATGGACTCGCCTTCGACCTGCTTCCAGTTGATCTTCGCGCTGGTGTAAGGCGCAAGGTCGGCGGCTTGCGCATGCGCCGCCCCCATCCAGCCGGCGCTGCCCAGGCCGGCCACGCCCAGGGCGGCTGCCTTGCCCAGAAAGCTGCGGCGATCGTCGTCGAATTGCGGACCGTTCACGGGGGTTTCGTTCATGGGTGTCTCCTTCAACAGGGGTGGAAAGGCTGAATGCGCGCAATCAAGCGCCATGAAATCGATTACATGGCTGACCAATGTAGAGGGTTTCGCCGGTCTTGTCACCGTTCAGGATTGAGGGATTTCCCTGATGAAGATCGCAGATTTGGCGTGCAGCTTCGGATAAATTAGTACCTAATCCGCGCAAAGAGAACGATTACATGCAGCAGGACCCGCCCGCTCCCCGCAGCCGCTCGGCCGCCAAGGACGTGGCGCGTCTGGCGGGGGTATCCACGGCCACGGTGTCGCGGGTGATGAACACCCCCGACAGCGTGGAGCCGGCGACGCGCCAGAAGGTGCTGGATGCTGCGACCAAGCTGCGTTATGTGCCGCACGGCGCGGCGCGCACCTTGCGCAGCCACCGCAGCCGGATGGTGGGGGCCATCGTGCCCTCCTTTGACTACGCGCTGTATGCGCGCACCACCAGCGCCTTGCAGCGCCGACTGGCCGAGCGAGGTTATTCGCTGGTGCTGGCCGAACACCACTACGACCTGGGCGCCGAGCTGCGCGTCGCCGGGCAGCTGGTGCAACACGGCGTCGATGCCTTTGTGTTCGTGGGTCTGGATCACGAACAGGCCTTGTTCACCCTGCTCGAAGACTACGGCCGCCCCTATGTGCTGGCCTGGGCCGTCGATCCGCAGCGGCGTCACCCGAGCCTCGGGTTTGACAACCGCGGCACCACTTACGCGATGGGACGGCATCTGCTCGAACTCGGGCATCGGCGCTTCGGTTTGCTCAGTGCGCCGCTGGCGGGCAATGACCGCGCGCGCACCCGGGGCGAGGGCCTGCGCGCAGCGCTGAACGAGGCGGGTCTGGCGCTGGATGAACGCTGCGTGCAGTACGCGCCGATCGCGCTGCAGGCGGCGCGTGAGGCCATGCACAAGCTGCTGGCCCTGCCCGATCCGCCGACCGCGGTGGTCGCCACCAACGACGTGTTTGCGGTGGGCGCGATGCTCGCGTGCCGCGAGGCGGGCGTGCGCGTGCCGCAGGACATCAGCATCACCGGCGTGGACAACACCGATCTGGGCGCGACGCAGACACCGGGCTTGACCAGTGTGTCCACGCCCATCGTCGATGTGGGGCGCGCGGCAGCTGACCAACTGGTGGCCCGGCTCGAGGGCCAGCCCTACGAGGCCTTCCAGGTGTTTCCAGCCGACATCGTGCACCGCGGGACGACCGCGCCACCGCGGGTGGGGGCGCTGAAGCTGCGAGGGTGAGGGCCGGTCTTTCTCGGGGTGAGTAAACGACCCGGCTCTACAGTAACGTATATGTTACTGTAGAATCCATGACATTCCAGATCAAAGAGCTCCTGCTGGACGACGGCATGAGCCCGTTCGGGCAGTGGTTCGAGAGCCTCGAGGGTGTGGCGGCTGCCAAGGTTCAGGTTGCCGTGGCGCGAATGGAGCAAGGCAATCTATCGAACGTGGTGTGGTTTCGCTCAATTGGCGAGTTTCGGATCGATTGGGGGCCAGGTCTGAGGATCTATTTCGCAAAAGACGGCACCCGGATCCTCCTTCTGCTGGGGGGCGGGAGCAAGAAGCGGCAGCAAAAGGACATTGATTTAGCCGTTGAACGTTGGGACGACTACAAGCGCCGTAAGGCAGCGAAAGGATGAAGGCCATGGCCCTGACTCGAAACTTCAAGGAGACCGTCGCAGCGCGCGTGCAAGGCGACCCCGCGTTTGCAAAGGCGCTGCTGGACGAGGCCATCACGCTGTTTCTCGACGGAGAGCCCGATACCGCCAAGCTGATCCTTCGGGATCTCGTGAATGCCACAGTGGGCTTCGAAAACCTGGCCGAGGAAATTCACAAGCCCGCCAAGAGCCTGCACCGGATGCTGTCAGCCTCGGGCAATCCGACCATGACGAACATCTCGTCCATCTTTGCAGCGATCAAGAAGAACCTGCGGGTACAGGTACGCACCAAGGTCGTGGCGGCTTGAAGTCTCTTTGAAAGTCGGGGGTTCAGGCAGGCGAGGACGAGGTCGGGGCATCAAGGGCCAGCGCCTGCAGGGTGCGCGCCAGCAGCACGCCTACGGGGGGCTCGATGCCCAGATGCAAGACATCGGTCTCGTCGTCTGCGGGCACCTCCAGGGTGCGCAGCTGGCTCTCCAGCAAACCCGCTTGCATGTAGTGGCCCACCCGGGCGGCCATGCGCTGACCGAGGGTGTGCGCATCGCCATGCAGAAACACGAATTGCACACCACTGGCGTGCGCGCGGATGCGGTCTCGGTAGACCCGCTTGAGCGCCGAGCACGCCACGATGCGCCCGCGCGTATCGCGTTCGTCTGAGGCGGCCAAGTACCCGCCAATACGATCCAACCACGGCCAGCGGTCAGCGTCTTCCAGCGCGATGCCGCTGGACATCTTGCGGATGCTTTCCGGCAGGTGCAGGTCATCGCCATCCACGCTGGCCAGATGCAAATGATCGGCCAGGGCTCGCGACAGCGTGGACTTGCCACAGCCGGACACGCCCATCACCACGATGCGCAAAGGCTGGCCGGGGTGACGCGGCACGGTCATGTCGCTCCCGGTCAGCGCGAGAACATCAGGCTTGGACACGGATGTATTCCTCTTTCAAACAAGGGACGCAGGGCAGCCCCTACGGATCGCGGGTCCGGATACCACTTCGGACAGCGCGATCCTAAGAGATCCGACTCGGGAGTTGCCGGCGTATCTGGGCTTCGAGTTCGGCCGATGCGCCTCACTTGTTTGCAATGGGTTGGACCTTGAGCGCACCGGCCTCAATCGACAGACGGATCACGTCCTGGGTGTCGACCGCCTCAAGCCAGACGTAGTCGGTGCGTGGATCCAGCGGGCGCGTGCCGACGTGCGCATGCAACCTGTCTTCCGGGTTGAAGCGCATCACCTGCAGATCACCGGTGAAGCCGTCCACCACCACCGCGCCGAATTGGTAGGGGCAGTTGCTTTTCATGCAGGCGTTCATCACCAGATAACGGCCGTTGACCAGGCG
>CANHSE010000014.1 GCA_947463025.1 Comamonadaceae bacterium | reverse complement strand
GCGCGGTCCGAACTCCCCGCGCTGGGGCATGTCCACGATGCGGCCCTGCACCTGGATGTCCCGGCCCTCCAGCGCGGGCGGCAAGGCCTGCTGCGCAAAGTGCAGCGCCCGCAACCCGGTGCTGGCGAAGGTCAGGCAACCGAGCCCCACAGACAGCAGCAGTGCCGACAGCACACGGCCGGAATCCGCGCGTGGGTGCTGTGCACCCCAGCGCTGCACGCCCCAGGCAGACAGACCCAGCAGGAGCCCCGCAAAAGCCCAGACGCCATAGGTGGACGCAGGCTCCAGGCGCACCTGCTGCAGCTGCAGCGCACAGCCCAGCACCACGGCCAACAGCCCACCCGCCAGCGACATGCGTAACGCCTCTCTGATCGATGAATGACTCCATATACTACTTAGGATCTACATTCCAATCTTGCCGATGCTCATCCCCTCTCCCGCCCGAACGCTTGGGACTTTCCTGCGGCGGCCCGCATGACGAACGGCGACGTTCTCCAGGTCATCCTCGCCGGCAGCAGCCTGGCCGACCGGCAATGGATCATCGAGTTACTCCGAAGCGGTTCACCCTGGCGCTGCGATTTCACCGAGGCCAGCAGCGGCGAAGCGGCCCTGCGACTGGCGCAAGACCCCACCCCCGGCAGCGAGCCCATCCTGCTGGCCTCCCCCCTGGCGGACATGGACGCCCTGCGCCTGATCAGCCGACTGATCAACCCACAAGGCCTCACGCCGTGCCCGGTGGTGGTGATCACGCCAGGCAACGGGCGCGACCTGGGCCCCGTGCTGCTGCGCGCAGGCGCCCAGGACTACATCGGCGAAGACTGGCTCAGCCCCTACGTGCTGGCGCGCGCCGTCGATAACGCCCGGGTGCGATGGGCCACGGAGCGAGGCCTGTGCGAGCAGGAGGACGCGCGCCAGCAGGCCGAAGAGCAACTGCGCCAGGCCCAGCGCTTGACTCAGACCATCATCGACGGTGCCGGCGCGCTGGTCTTCGCCAAGGACCTGGCAGGCCACTACTTCCTCACCAATCGCGCCTGGCGCGAGCGCGTGGGCCTGTCGGAGCAACAGGCCGATGGCGTGACCGACGAGGCAGTCTTTGGCCCGCTGGTGGCCCAGGACATGCGTCGCAGCGATGAGCAGGTTGTGACCTCAGGCCGCCTGGTTGTCGCCGAGGAAACCACCTTTGAGCGCGGGCAGGCCATCTGTTACTTGTCCAGCAAATTCCCGCTCCTGGACGAAACTGGAAACCCGTATGCGGTCTGCGGCGTGTCCACCGACGTCACCTCGCTCAAGCAGACCCAGGCCGCCTTGCAGGCGCGCGAACGCGAGCTACAGACACTGGCCGACAACACACCCGACATCCTCGCGCGCTTTGACCGTCGGATGCGCCATGTGTTCGTGAGTGCGGCGATCGAGCGCATGACGGGCCGTCCCACGCAGGAGTTCATCGGCCGCACCGCGCGCGAGATGGGCATGCCCGCCGACCTGTGCGACTGCTGGGAAAACGCGATACAGGCCGCCTTTCGCGAGGCCAGCGCGCAGACGGTGGCCTTTACCTACGAAGCTTCGGGTGAGGCACGCCACTTTTCGGGACGCTTCGTGCCCGAGTTCGGCAGCGAAGGCGCCATCGATCACGTCCTGGCGGTGCTGCACGACGACACCGATCAAAAGCGCGCCGAGCAAAACATCAACCGCCTACTCGAGGAAGAACGCCACTACGCACGGCTTCTGGCTCGCATGGCGCAGGCTTCGCGCCTGGTGCACGCCAGCCTGTCCGCCGACCAAATCGCGCAGGTTCTGACCCATCAGGCCCGCGAGATCCTCGGCGCGCGTCGGGCGATTACCCAGCTCACGATGGAAGGGATAGGCGCGGGCAACATCCAGGCCATCTCGCTCGCCGCCGATGTGAACCCCACCGAGCCGCCACACGGTACGGTGCTGACCGCATCCCTGACCAGCAAGGCCGGCGAGCCGCTGGGCCAGGTGCAGCTCACCGGCGGCCCCTATGGCGAGTTCACACACGAAGACCGCACCGTGCTGATTCAGCTGGCCGCCATCGCCTCGACCGGTCTGGAAAACGCGCGCCTGTATGCGTCACTGCGTGAGGCCGACCATCGGAAAGATGAGTTCCTGGCCACCCTGGCCCACGAGTTGCGCAATCCACTGGCACCGATCCGCAATGGCCTGGAGATCCTGCGTCGCAGCGGGCAGCTCACAGGTCCGGCGGTGCTCGCGCGCGACATGATGGAGCGTCAACTCGCGCACATGGTGCGGCTGGTGGACGACCTGCTGGACGTCTCACGCATCAGCCGGGGCAAGGTCGATCTGCGCCTGGTGCGTCTGACCCTGCAGTCCGTGTTGGAGAACGCACTGGAGAGCAGTCGATCCGCCATCGAGGCCAGCGACCACCGCCTGGTCATGCAGCTACCTACCGAGCCTGTGTGGCTCGATGGCGACCTCACCCGCCTGGCCCAGGTGGTCAGCAACCTCCTGAACAACGCCGCCAAGTACACGCCTGCCGGCGGGCGCATCGAGCTGTCCGCCCGGGTCGAGGGAACGTACGCCGTCATCTGTGTCGCAGACAACGGCACCGGCATCAGCGCCGACATGTTGCCGCGGGTGTTCGACCTGTTCGCCCAAGTCGATCACACGCTTGCGCGCGCGCAGGGCGGACTGGGCATAGGCTTGTCTCTGGTCAAGAAACTGGTCGAACTCCATGGCGGCGACATCCGCGCCGAGAGCCAGGGCCTGGGCCAAGGCAGTCGCTTCACCGTACGGCTGCCGCTGGCCCTGCGCACCACGGACGATGGCGCCGCGGCCGCCCCCCCGACAGCGCGTATCGGTCTCTCGGATGCGCCCTGCCGAGTGCTGGTGTGTGACGATAACGTCGATGGCGCCGAGAGCCTCGCCATGATGCTGGACCTGCTTGGGCACGAGGTGCGCACCGTCCACGATGGCCCGGCGGCACTGTCTACCGTGGGCCACTGGCGCCCCGACGTGGTGCTGCTGGACATCGGGCTGCCCGGGATGTCCGGCTATGAGGTGGCGCGTCAGATGCGCAGCGACCCGCGCCTGCGGGGCGTCTTGCTGATCGCGGTCACGGGCTGGGGCACCCAAGAGGACCAACGCCGCAGCGCTCGCGCCGGCTTCGACCAGCACCTAACCAAACCCATCGAGGTCTCCGCCCTCGAGTCGGTGCTGGCAAGCCGCCTGTCGCGAGCAGGCCCGTAAGCGGCAGGCTAGGATGCGGGCAGCCGCCCCTGCAACCTGCTGTGCTCTCGATGCCCCTTTACGCTGCCCTGCACCACGTCACCGACTACCGCTACGCCCGGCCCGTGCTACTGGGGCCGCAGCGAATCAGACTCAAACCCGCGCCGCACAGTCGCAGCCGCGTGCTGTCGTATGCGCTCCAGGTCGAACCCGCCAGCACCTTCGTGCACTGGCACCAGGACCCTTACGCCAACTACCAGGCGCGCCTGCTGCTGACGCAGCCCACGCCGGCCTTGCGCATCACGGTGGACCTGGTCGTCGAGCTGCTGCCTTTCAACCCCTTCGAATTCTTCCTCGAGCCCGAAGCCGCCGATTACCCGTTTGTCTATGAGCCCGGTCTGGCGCGGGCACTGGCCCCCTATCTCAGTGTCGATGCGCCGAGCCCGCAGCTGCAGGCCTGGCTGGGTCAGGTGGATCATCGATCGCGGCCCACCGTCGAATTCGTGGTCAAGCTCAACCAGCAGTTGCATGCGCACGTGCGCTACATCAAGCGACCCGAGCCCGGGGTGCAAACGCCCGACCAGACCCTGGCCCTGGGCAGTGGCTCCTGCCGCGACTCGGGCTGGCTGCTGGTCAACCTGCTGCGCCATCTCGGCTTGGCCGCGCGCTTTGTCTCGGGCTACCTGATCCAGATCGCGCCCGACTCGCACACAAGCCCGGGCACGCACGGCCTGGACGCTACCGAGCTGCACGCCTGGTGCGAGGTCTATCTGCCCGGGGCCGGCTGGCTCGGGCTGGACCCGACCTCGGGCCTGGTGGCTACCGAGGGGCACATCCCGCTGGCCTGTACGCCCGAGCCCGCCGGCGCCGCGCCCATCGAGGGACAACTGGAAGCCACCGAAGTCCAATTCAGCCACCACATGCAGGTCACACGCCTGCACGCGCCGCCGCCGGCCGGCTGATCGTCATGCCCGTCCCGTGAAGGGCCAGCCCCCTGCCTTCTTGATGAGGACGGTGCATGCGCCCGGCAAGCCGCCCCTACAATCGCGGCCATCCCCTTGCCTCTATCCATGCACACCATGTCCATCGCCCAAAAGCTCCAGCAACTGAACATCACCCTGCCTCCGTTGGGCACGCCCGCAGGGGCCTATGTGCCCTTCGCGCGCACTGGCTCGCTCGTCTTCCTCAGTGGCCACATCGCTCGCAAGGACGGCAAGCCCTGGGTCGGTCAACTGGGCAAGGACATGGACACCGCGCAGGGTCAGGCCGCCGCGCGCGCGATTGCGATTGACCTGCTGGGCACGCTGCAAGCGGCCATTGGCGATCTGGAGAAGGTACGCCGCATCGTCAAGGTCATGAGCCTGGTGAACTCCACGGCCACCTACACCGAGCAGCACTTGGTCACCAACGGCTGCAGCGAGTTGCTCGCGCAGATCTTCGGCGAGCGGGGTATGCATGCTCGCAGCGCCTTTGGCGTGGCGCAGATCCCGATGGGGGCCTGCGTTGAGATCGAGCTGATCGCCGAAGTCGAATAAGCCTCTCGCTTATTCGACCCGCTCGACCCCTGTGGGCTTGAAGCCCAGGTCGGCAGCCTTGCCCTTGCGACCGCGGGCGGCCCGCGCGTTGTTCAGGGACCGGATCTCCAAGGTCTCTTCGCGGTCCTTGCCGCCACGGCCGACACCGCTGATCTTGACGCTGCGCACATAGGCCGCAGCACCCGCCAGCGTGTCCTTGAGCTCCAGATCGAGCAGCATCAGGCCCCGCCCACCCTTGGGCTGGTGCTTGAGCTCGGCGATCTCGAAGGTCAGGATGCGGCCGCCGGCCGAGGCGCAAGCCACATGCGTCGCGGGCGCGCCCGGCGCCACCTGCGCCGGCGAAGGCCGGCACACGGCCTCGCCCGCCGCACAGGTGATGAAGGACTTGCCTGCGCGCTGGCGCGAGCTCATGTCGTCGACGCTGGCCAGGAAGCCGTAGCCGCCCGTGGTGGACAGCAACAGCATGGACGCCGCGGCGCCCGCGAAGTAATGCACCACCTGGGTCCCAGCCTCCAGCTCGATGAAGCTGGTGACAGGCTGGCCATCGCCCCGCGCGCCTGGCAGCGTCGAGACCGCCAGCGTATAGATCCGGCCATTGCTGCCGAAGGCCAGTAACGTATCGATCGTGCGGCACTCGTAGGTGGCATACAGCCCGTCGCCCGACTTGAAGGCGAAGCTAGCCGCCTCATGGCCATGGCCCTGGCGCGCGCGCACCCAGCCCTTTTGCGAGACCACCACCGTCACCGGCTCGTCGATCACCTTGACTTCGGCCACAGCCTTCTTCTCGGTCTGAATCAGGGTGCGACGTGCGTCGGTGAACTGCTTGGCGTCGGCCTCGATCTCCTTGACCATCAGACGGCGCAGCGTCGCGGGGCTTTCCAAAATCTCCTGGAGTTTTTTCTGCTCTTCGCGCAGGTTGGCCAGCTCCTGCTCGATCTTGATCGCCTCCAGGCGCGCCAACTGGCGCAAGCGAATCTCGAGGATGTCCTCGGCCTGGCGCTCACTGAGGGCAAAACGCTCGATCAGCGCCAGCTTGGGCTCGTCGCTGCCGCGAATGATCGCGATGACTTCATCGATATTGAGCAGCACCAGCTGCCGACCTTCGAGGATGTGGATGCGATCGAGCACCTTGTCCAGGCGATGTCGCGAACGGCGTTCGACCGTGCGCTGGCGAAACGCGATCCACTCGTCCAGCATCAGCCGCAGCGATTTCTGCACCGGCCGGCCGTCCAGGCCCACCAGGGTGAGGTTGATCGGCGCCGAGGTTTCGAGGCTGGTGTGCGCCAGCAGCGCCTGGATCAATTCCGATTGCTCGATGCGGCTGGTCTTGGGCTCGAACACCAGACGCACCGCCGCGTCCTTGCTGGACTCGTCGCGCACGGCATCCAGCACGGACAGCACGGTCTGTTTCAGCTGCAGCTGGTCTTGCGAGACGGCCTTCTTGCCGGCCTTGACCTTGGGGTTGGTCAGTTCCTCGATTTCTTCGAGCACGCGCTGGCTGCTCACGCCCGGAGGCAATTCGTGCACCACCAGTTGCCACTGGCCGCGCGCCAGCTCCTCGATCTTCCAGCGCGCGCGCACCTTGAGCGAGCCACGGCCGGTGCGATAAGCCTCGGCGATGTCAGACGCCGCGCTGATGATCTGACCGCCGCCCGGATAGTCGGGCCCCGGCAGCAAGGCAAACAACTCCTCGTCGGCCAGCTTGGGGTTCTTGATCAGGGCCACGCAGGCCTGGGCCACTTCGGCCAGGTTGTGACTGGGGATCTCGGTGGCCAGACCCACCGCAATACCGCTGGCCCCATTGAGCAGCGAGAACGGCAAGCGCGCGGGCAGCTGCACGGGTTCTTCGGCGCTGCCGTCGTAGTTCGGCCGGAAATCGACCGTGCCCTCGTCGATCTCTTCGAGCAGCAGGTTGGTGATTTTCGCCAGTCGCGCCTCGGTGTAGCGCATGGCCGCTGCGCCGTCGCCGTCGCGGCTGCCGAAATTCCCCTGGCCGTCGATCAGCGGATAGCGCTGCGAGAAATCCTGGGCCATGCGCACCAGGGCGTCATAGGCCGCCTGGTCGCCATGCGGATGAAAGCGACCCAGCACATCGCCCACCACACGCGCGCTCTTGACGGGCTTGGCACCGGCCGCCCCCGAAAAAGCCAGGCCCATGCGGGCCATCGAGTAGAGGATGCGACGTTGCACCGGCTTTTGGCCGTCGGCCACATCCGGCAAGGCGCGGCCCTTGACCACGCTCAACGCATATTCAAGGTAGGCACGCTGCGCGTAGCGGGCCAGATCGAGTTGGGCGTCGTCGTCGCCGCCAGCGGCGAGAGAAATGAGGTCCTGATCCATGGGGTCTTGGTGGGGTCAGTCAGGTCAGTTGGATGAATCGGTCGCAGACAGCGAGGTGAGTGGCGGCGGCATGCTGGCGCGCCCGGGCACCTGCCCGGGCAGTTCCATGCGCACGCGCCGCACCGGCGTGGCCACCGAAGCGGGGGCTGCACGCGCAGGTGGTGGCGGCTTGAGCATGGCGTACAGGTGCATGACCGTCTTCACGTAGTTCTGGGTTTCGCGGTAGTTCGGAATGCGATTGCCGGCGCGCTGCACGGCGCCTTCGCCCGCGTTGTAGGCGGCCAGGGCCAGATCCAGGCGATCGGGGAACAGCCCCATCAAGTGGCGCAGGTAGCGGGTGCCGGTGCGTACATTGAGCTGCGGGTCGACCAGCTTCTTCTCGATCGACAGCTTGGCGTCGCCGCGCAGACCCCAGCGTTCGGCGGTGGCGGGCATCACCTGCATCAGACCGATGGCGCCCTTGGGCGACACCGCCTTCGGATCAAAACCTGACTCGGCCACGATCAGCGCCTTGAGCAATTCATAGTCGATGCCATGAATGCGAGAGACATCGCGCAAGAGGGGCTGGGCCTGGCGGTAAGCGGCCGAGGTCTCGAAGAACTTGGCCAGTTGCGGCGACAAGGTGGGTGCAGCGTCCGGCTCGGGCGGGGCCGCGACGGTCTCGCCCCTTGAATCGGCATTGGGTTCGCCCTTGGACTCGCCCACTGCAAATGAAGGACGGCCCCGCGAGAACAGCTCATAGCGATCGTCCAGTTTCTCGGCGGCCAGGTGGGCCACGCCGCGCGCGTCGACAAAGCCCCAGACCTCGGCCCGCGCAGGCGCAGGCACCAGAGACAGCAGCGAGGTCAGCACCAGCCCGATCGCCCAAGCCGCGCCCCGCGCCGACCGGCAGATGCCCGCAGCCGCGCGCAACGCGCTCATGCTGGTAACTCCAGAGAGAGCGCGCGACGATCCGCAAACTCGTGCGCCAGCATGGACATCACGGTCAGCGACTCAAAGCCCGCCGCCACACGCACCGATTCGCGCAGCACGCCCTCGACCACAAAACCTTCGGTGTCATAGAGGGCGCGAGCGCGGGTGTTGTGGGTTTTGACATCGAGCCAGAATCGGTGCGCGCCCAGATCATCGAAGGACACCTTCTTGGCGACTCGCAACGCGGCGCGGCCCACCCCCTGACCCTGGTGCTGAACCACCATCCGTTTGAGCTCGAGCGAGCGATGCTGGCTCTTGCAGCCGATCAAAATCAGAAAGCCCGCCGCCTGCAGCGCGTCGCCGCTCTCGATGATGAAGTGACGAAAATCCGGAAAGCGAATCGCTGCCTCATGCTGCGTGCGCTCCCACGGGGTGATGAACGGCAGATTCTGCGGATCCTGCTCCAGGGTCAGCACATAGTCCAGGTCGCTTTGCAGCGTCGGACGCAGGCGCACGCGCGGCGCCACGCGGGGGGCCAGGGCAGTGGCGCGCGATCCGTTCATCAGATGTCGACGTCGACCGAGTCGCCGTGCAATTCCATCAGCTCGCGTCGCGCCGCGGCCTCGCCCTTGCCCATGAGCTTGGTGATCAGGGCCTCGGTGCCCGCGAAATCAAACGCGCCCAGTTGCACCGGGAGCAAGCGGCGGGTGTCGGGGTTGAGCGTGGTCTCCCACAGCTGCTCGGCGCTCATCTCGCCCAGGCCCTTGAAGCGGCTGATGCTCCAGGCGCCTTCGCGCACGCCTTCCTTGCGCAGCTTGTCCAGGATGGCGGTGAGCTCGCCCTCGTCCAGCGCGTAGTTCTTGGAGGCGGCCTTCTTGCCACGGGCCGGCGCATCGACGCGAAACAGCGGCGGACGCGCTACGTACACATGCCCCGCCTCGATCAGCTTGGGGAAGTGCCGGAAGAAGAGCGTGAGCAGCAGCACCTGGATGTGCGAGCCGTCGACGTCGGCGTCCGACAGGATGCAGATCTTTCCGTAACGCAGACCCGACAAATCGGGTGTGTCGTTCGGGCCGTGCGGATCGATGCCAATGGCCACCGAGATGTCATGGATCTCGGTGTTGGCAAACAGACGATCCCGCTCGACCTCCCAGGTATTGAGCACCTTGCCCCGCAGCGGCAGCACCGCTTGGCACTCCTTGTTGCGACCCATCTTGGCGCTGCCCCCTGCGGAATCACCCTCGACCAAAAAGACCTCGTTGTCTCGGGTGTCACGGCTCTCGCAATCCGTGAGCTTGCCGGGGAGAACGGCCACGCCCGAGCCCTTGCGCTTTTCCACCTTCTGGCCGGCGCGCTGGCGGGTCTGGGCCGCCTTGATCGCCAACTCGGCCAGCTTCTTGCCGTATTCGACATGCTGGTTCAGCCACAGCTCCAGGGCCGGGCGCACGAAACTGGACACGAGGCGCACCGCATCGCGCGAATTGAGTCGCTCCTTGATCTGCCCCTGAAACTGCGGATCGAGCACCTTGGCCGACAAGACATACGAGGCGCGGGCGAACACGTCTTCGGGCATCAGCTTCACGCCCTTGGGCAGCAGCGAGTGCAGGTCGATGAAGCTCTTGACTGCCGTGAACAGACCATCGCGCAGGCCGCTGTCGTGAGTGCCGCCCGCGGTGGTGGGAATCAGGTTGACATAGCTCTCGCGCACCGGCTGGCCGTCTTCGGTAAAGGCTACGCACCACTGCGCGCCCTCGCCTTCGGCAAAGGTCTCGTTGCTGTCGGCAAAGCCCTCGCCCGCGAACAGCGGAATCACCGGGTCGCCGCTCAAGGTCTGCATCAGGTAATCCGAGAGGCCGCCCTTGTACTGCCAGCTCTGGGTTTCCTTGGTCTTCTCGTTCACCAGGGACACCGCCACGCCCGGCATCAGCACCGCCTTGCTGCGAAGCAGGTGGGCCAATTCGTTCATCGGCAGCTGCGACGACTCGAAATACTTGCCATCGGGCCACACGCGCACGCTGGTGCCCTGGCGCCGGTCACCCTCGGCGGCTTTGCGCACCTGCAGGGCCTCGGTCACATCGCCGCCCTCAAACACCAGGCGGGCCACCTGGCCCTCGCGGTGCGAGACCGCCTCCAGGCGCTTGGCCAGCGCGTTGGTGACGGACACGCCCACGCCGTGCAGACCGCCGGAGAAACTGTAGGCCCCGCCCTGACCCTTGTCGAACTTGCCCCCTGCGTGCAGGCGGGTGAAGACCAATTCGATGACCGGTGCGCCCTCCTCGGGGTGCAGGCCGAAGGGAATACCGCGGCCGTCGTCCTCGACGCTGACCGAGCCATCGGTGTGCAGCGTCACCTTGATCCGCTTGCCGTGGCCGGCCAGGGCTTCGTCGGCGGCGTTATCGAGCACCTCCTGGATCACGTGCAGGGGGTTGTCGGTGCGGGTGTACATCCCGGGCCGCTGCTTGACGGGCTCCAGGCCCTTGAGCACGCGGATCGAGCCTTCAGAGTAGTCGGAGGGGGCTGAGGAGGGTTTGCTTGCCATGTGAGGGCGTCGTGTGGAGGGCGCATTGTAGTGGCGCAGCGCCCTGGGGCTGTATGAAACCCCAGGGCCCAGCGGCACGGGGGCGAAAGCGGCCTGGGCCGAGCTTGGGTACAGTCCTCGCCCATGACCCAAGCCCCGCGTTTGTCCATGCTGCAGGTGCTCGCCTGCGGCGCCGCCATCGTCACCCTGTCCATGGGCATCCGCCATGGCTTTGGCCTGTGGCTGCAGCCGATCACCCAGGCCCAGGGCTGGACGCGCGAGACCTTCTCCTTCGCGCTGGCGATCCAGAACTTGACCTGGGGCGTCGCCGGCATCTTTGCCGGAATGCTGGCCGACCGCTTCGGGGCCTTCCGCGTGCTCGTGGGCGGCGCGGCGCTTTACGGGGCTGGACTGGTCGGCATGGCCCTGGCACCCAACCCCGCAGTGTTCGCACTCACTGCCGGCATCCTGATCGGTACGGCCCAGGCCGGCACCACCTACGCGGTCATCTACGGCGTGATCGGCCGTCAGATCGATCCGGCCAAACGCTCCTGGGCCATGGGCATGGCCGCGGCGGCCGGGTCGTTCGGGCAATTCCTGATGGTGCCAGTCGAAGGCATGCTGATCGCGAACCTGGGCTGGCAGGAGGCCCTGATCGTGCTGGGCGTGGCCGCGCTCCTGATCGCCCCGCTGTCGCTGGGCCTGCGCGAACCGGGCTTCCGGGGCGCGACCCCGCCCCCCCGGGACCAGACCATCCTGCAGGCCCTGCGCGAAGCCGCCCGCTACCCCAGCTTCCAACTGCTGGTCCTGGGCTACTTCGTGTGCGGCTTTCAGGTGGTGTTTATCGGGGTGCACATGCCCAGCTACCTCAAGGACAAGGGGCTCACCCCCGAAGTCGCCAGCTACTCGCTGGCCCTGATCGGCCTGTTCAATGTGTTTGGCACCTACATCGCCGGTGCGCTGGGGCAAAAGCTCGCCAAGCAAAAGATCCTGGCCTTCATCTATGTCGCGCGCGCGGTGGTCATCGCCGTGTTCCTGATCGTGCCGCTGTCACCGCTGTCGGTGTACATCTTCTCGTCGATCATGGGCCTGCTGTGGCTGTCCACGGTGCCGCCCACCAACGCGCTGGTGGCCCAGATCTTCGGCGTGGCCCACCTGTCCATGCTGGGGGGCATTGCCTTTTTCAGCCACCAGATCGGCTCCTTCATGGGCGTGTGGCTCGGGGGCTTCTTGTACGACCGCACGGGCAGCTACGACGTCGTCTGGTACATCGCCATCGCGTTGGGTGTCGTGGCCGCGGCCCTGAACCTGCCGGTGCGTGGCACACCGATCCCGCGCGCGCCAGCGCCCCAGGCGGCTTGAGATGACACCTCGCACCCGGTCCCTCATCGCCTACGCCCTCGCGCTGGCGGTGCTGGCGGGCGTCTTCGCGCTGTACACGCGGCCCGAGCTGCTGGTCACGCTGTCCGAACAGATCTGGGCCTGCTTCAACTGATGCACGCCAACCCCACACCCAGCGACTGGGTCCGGCGTTGGGCGCCCCTGGTGCCTGAGGGCCGCCCCGTTCTGGACGTGGCCTGCGGCGCGGGCCGCCACCTGCTGGAATTCGCCGGACGCGGACATCCGGTCACCGGCGTGGACCGCGACCCGCAGGCCCTGGCCGCGGCAGCCTGGCACCTAGACGGCGCGGGCGAGCTGCTGCAGGCGGACATCGAAAATGGCCCCTGGCCCTTTGCGGGCCGGCAGTTTGGGGCGGTGGTGGTGACGAACTACCTGTGGCGCGCCCTGCTGCCCACGCTGGTGGCCAGCGTGGAGTCCGGGGGCGTGCTGCTGTACGAGACCTTCGCGGCGGGCAACGAAACCGTGGGTAAGCCCTCGCGGCCAGATTTCCTGCTGCGGCCGGGGGAGTTGCTCGGAGTGTGCGAGGGTCTGCGGGTGGTGGCTTACGAGGACGGGTTCTTGCCCGACCCCGCGCGGTTCATCCAGCGGATCGTTGCTGTGCGCGAGATCCCTGGATCAAAGGCTCGCCAGACGCTCACTTGACCGCGAGAGGTCGCCGAGCGGATCAAGACAGCTGCCGCTCCCGGCTGACAAAGGTCGCGTCGTCTCGACCGGTGAGGTAATCCGGCGGCTCCCCATTGATGTAGCTTGCCCTCTCCGACTCCAATTCAGCCCAAACGGTTTTTTCCGCTGTGGAATCCAGCCCTGCCGCACTGATCACACGCTGCATCTTCGCTCGAGCTTGACCTGCAAACCTAAGACTCCCAACGTAATTGACAGCCTCCTCCAGGATCTTTTCCCCTGACGCAGGCAACCCCTCCACGTTGAGCGCGCTACTGACCTCCGCCTCGGACGGAGCATTCCCGAGATTCCTTTGCGCCAATTGAGCCAAGGCACTCCGCTGCTTTGCCGACAAACCGAGCTGCGGCCCGATCCTTCCGGCCGCGGCGTCCGAGTCGAGGGCTGCTGAGCCCTCAAGGCGCAGAAAAAGTCGAGCTGCAGCCCTGTCCACGCTCCCTAACTTCCCAGAGGCTTGGGCTCCCTGCCCTTTCGTAGGCAGCGATTTCTCATCGCCCTCGCGCATCATCATGACCTGAAACCGATTGAAAGCGTCGTGTTTTTCTTGGCTGTCCTTGGTGAAATCGCTGACCAATAACTGGGTGTGGTTCCAGCCCATCGTGTCCGCCTTTTTTCTCAAAGCAGAGGCAACACATTCTGTGGCGCCTTGGGAATCCAGCACCCCAAAATCCGCCCAAGAGATAAGCCCTGATGTGTAAGAAAGCTCACGGCTCTTGCCGTCGGCGGCCGCATCTTTCATCACAAAGCCCTGCACGCCGTCACTCATGACATAAATCTGGTCGGCCTTGTCGCCCAGGGACTGGAATCGCACGACCCGGTCGTTGAACGGCTGGATCCCGACTGCATGAACGGGGGCTCTATTGGTGTCGGGTAAGACGGGAACGCACCGCCGCGGCGTGAACTCCGTGAACTGACTCTTCCCATCATTCACCTTCGACGGTTGCCTCACTGCCGCCGTACAGTCCCCCACCCCAAAGGCATACACACCCCGCCAGCCGAAATCGGCAACGGCAGTGAAGGCGACGCCCGCCTCTCCGTGTTCTTGGTTAGGCTTGAACGCGTAAGCTGCTTCGTTGATCAGTCTCACCAAGGTGACATGGTGGTTCCGCAAAAAAGAGTCGGGCCGGCGCAGTTTGCCAATCTGGTCGATCGTTTCGGCGGCCATCAGCCCGACGGAGGTCTGCATGGCGCGCAGATGGTCGTAGTCGTGCAGCGCATGCCCTCCTTGGCCATCGGTGACAACGGTCGAATAGGTGCCGAGGTATGCGCCGTCCTGACACCTCAGAGGCGCGTCAGGGCCATGAGGAAAGGTAGACCCCGTCAGCAGCGCGGCGCTCTTGCTTGGGCATTGCGCCGTGACGATTTCGTGACTGGCGCCCCGCTCCGTTCGCCAATCGGGCTTTCCAACAAAGGCCTCCAGCCCACTGGACTTCTTGGAGATCGCGATCAGCGCGTCGAGGAAGACGGCTTCCGGCGTACCGTTCCTCAGCATTGTGCGAACCTCCTCGTACCGCCCCGCAGCCAAATGTGCCGTCAGGGCTTCTTGCGTAGTGTCCTGAGCGAGTCCGGCCGCAAGAAGATTGATTAGTGGAATGACAAACTGCGAATTAAGGCGAGGCAACTCCACCGAATTCGAAAGCCTGGGATCAGGCTTCGAATGCTTCGAGTCGCTAGCAAACATGGCCGGGCGGAGCTCCAACGCTTCCCGGTCGCGGATACAGCAACTGGACGAAAAAAGTGGCACACCGCGGTGCTTAGCTAGTTGGGTCGTCAAGGCATCGGCAACCACGGGCACCACCGTGACTACGCCCAGGCCAAGCGTAAGGCCCTTTCCGAAAGTGGCGGCGCGCGAGTTTTGACCTGAGCCGATGTCACTCGCCAATCGCGAGAGGGCCATCCGGGGGTGATAAATCGAAGAGGCCTTGGAATTGGACGTCACGTGAATCTCCTGAATAAGAAAGTTGCAGACCCGAGCTGAGTCGACGCACTCTCCTTCGGGTTCCAACCAGGCGATGTCCTGTCAGCCTCTTGCGCAGGTTGATCCGTGGCTGTGCACAGCCGTGCCTCCTCAGGCGGCGGCCGGGAGCTCGCTAGAATCCCGTGTTGCCCTACCGAGCCAGCCCCCGCCCATGACCCCGATCACCGGAAGCATCGTCGCCCTCGCCACCCCCCTGCATGACGACGGCAGCGTCGACTACGCCGGGCTGCGCAAGCTGATCGACTGGCACATCGCTGAGGGCACCGACTGCATCGGCGTCGTCGGCACCACCGGCGAGTCGCCCACGGTCAGCGTCGAGGAGCACCGCGAGATCATCCGCGTGAGCGTCGAGCACGCCCGCAAGCGCGTACCCATCATGGCCGGCTGCGGCGCCAATTCCACCGCCGAGGCCATCTCGCTGGCCCAGTACGCGCGCGAGGTCGGCGCTGACTGCCAGCTGCAGGTGGTCCCCTACTACAACAAGCCCACGCAAGAGGGCCAGTACCTGCATTTCAAGGCCATCGCCGAAGCCACCGGCGACCTGCCCATCGTCCTGTACAACGTGCCCGGTCGCACCGTGGCCGATATGGCCCACGACACCGTGCTGCGCCTGTCCGAAGTGCCCGGCATCGTCGGCATCAAGGAAGCCACCGGCAACATCGAGCGCGCGCAGTGGCTGATTCGCGATGCCCGCAAGGACTTCGCCATCTACTCCGGCGATGACCCCACCGCCGTGGCCCTGATGCTGTGCGGCGGCCATGGCAATGTGAGCGTCACCGCCAACGTCGCGCCGCGCCTGATGCACGAGCTGTGCGTGGCCGCGATCGCCGGCGACGCCCGCCGCGCGATGGACATCCAGAAGCAACTGCTGCCGGTGCACAAGCACCTGTTCGTCGAAGCCAACCCCATCCCCGTGAAGTGGGCCATGGCCCGCATGGGCCTGTGCGGCGGCACGCTGCGCCTGCCGCTCACGCCCCTGTCGCCCGCCCACCATGCCACGGTCGAAGGCGCACTGCGCGCCAGCGGCCTGCTGCACTAACACGTCCGTGCGACTGTAGGAACCCTCCGCCATGAAGCCCTCCACCGCCCTGCCTCTGCTGGCGCTTGCCGTCCTGATGTCTGGCTGCACCGTCCTCCAGGGCGACAAGATCGACTACAAGAGCGCCAGCAAGGCGCCCTCGCTGGATGTGCCCCCTGATTTGACCCAGCTCGCGCGCGACACCCGCTACGCCCTGCCCGGTGCGCCGGTGACGGCCAGCAGCCAGCAGGCCACCCGGGTCAGTGCCGGCGTACCAACCGCCAGCGTCGCCGTAGGCGACGTGCGCATCGAGCGCGCAGGCAATCAGCGCTGGCTGGTCGTAAACCGCCCGGCCGACCAGGTTTGGGGGCCACTGCGCGAGTTCTGGCAGGAAAACGGATTCCTGCTCACCACGGACCAGGCTGAGCTCGGCATCATGGAAACCGACTGGGCAGAGAACCGCGCCAAGATCCCGCAGGACTTCATTCGCAACACCTTGGGCAAGTTGCTGGACTCGCTGTACTCGACCTCCGAGCGTGATCGCTTTCGTACCCGTCTGGAGCGCACCGCCTCAGGCGGCACCGAGGTCTACGTCACGCACCGCGGAATGTCCGAGGTCTATACACGCGGCGACGCCGCCGGCCGGTCTGGCGACTACACCACGGTGTGGCAACCCCGCCCTTCGGATCCCGAGCTCGAGACCGAGTTCCTGCGTCGAATGATGATCAAGCTGGGCGTCTCGCAGGAGCAGGCCAAGGCCGTCGCTGCAGCCGGCGTCCCCACCAAGCCCGTCGCTCGGGCCAGCAAGGTGGGCAACACCCCCGTGGTCGAGATGGATGAAGGCTTCGACCGCGCCTGGCGCCGCGTCGGCCTGTCGCTCGATCGCACCGGCTTCACCGTCGAAGACCGCGACCGCGCGCAGGGCATCTACTTCGTGCGCTATGTGGAGCCCACGGGCGACAAGAAAGAAAAGAGCTTCTTCTCCCGGCTGCTCAGCGGCTCCGAGAAAGCGGCGGCGCCGTTGAAGTTTCGTATCACGCTGCGCAGCGAAGGCGCGTCCACCACCGTGTCGGTGCTCAATGCTGCGGGTGAGGTCGAGTCGTCGGCTACCGCGCAACGCATCGTGCAAGTGTTGGCGGACGACCTCAAGTAAAGCCCCCCATCCGCCGCGCGTGCTGAGATTCAAAAGCCTGGGCAGTGGCAGCTCGGGCAACGCCACCCTGATCCAAGCGCGGGACGGCACCACCATCACCCATCTGCTGGTCGATTGCGGCCTGGGCGTGCGCGAGCTGACGCGGCGCCTGGGCGAGGCCGGCCTGCTGCCCGACCAGCTTGACGCCCTGTTCATCACCCACGAACACGCTGACCACATCGGCTCCGCCCGCGCCCTGGCGCTGGGTCAGCGCATACCGATCTGGATGAGTGCTGGCACCTATGCCGCGATCGGGGAGCCGGACTTCGAAGGCCTGCTGCACATCGCACAAGACGGCGATGCGATCGCGGTGGGTGACCTGCGGCTGCACCCGTACACCGTGCCGCACGACGCGCGTGAGCCCTTGCAGCTGCATGCCACCGATGGCGCCACCCGACTGGGCATCCTGACCGACCTGGGCCATGTGACCACCCATGTCCTGTCCCACTTGGCCGGATGCCGCTCGCTGCTGCTCGAATGCAACCACGACAGCGACATGCTGGCCCACGGCCCCTATCCGCATTTCCTGAAACGGCGTGTCGGCGGCGACTGGGGTCACCTGGCCAATCGGGTTGCTGCTGATACCGCGATGCGCCTGGTACCCACGGGTCTGCAGCAGGTGGTCGCCGCGCACCTGAGCAAGACCAACAACCACCCCACCCTGGCGCGCGCGGCGCTGGCCGATGCCATGGGCTGCGCGCCACAGGACATCGCGGTGGCGGACGCGTCCCAAGGCACGCCCTGGCTGGATGCCTGAGCGGCCATGAAAAAAGCCGCCCGAAGGCGGCTTGATCAAGGCTATCGGAAAACCGATTACTTGGCGGCGCTGGCCGGAGCGGCGCTGGAAGCAGCAGCAGCGGGAGCAGACGCGGCATCCGAAGCGGCGGGAGCGGCGGCGGGAGCAGCAGCGGGAGCGGGAGCAGCAGCGGGAGCGGCAGGCGCTTCCTTCTTGCCGCAAGCGGTCAGGCCGATGACGGCGAACAGCGAGGCCAGGACGAGGGTTTTCTTCATTTCGGGTTCCTTGAGTTGTAAACGGTTTTCCGGAAAAACAATCGGTTGCCCAGGCAACCGACTCAATGAACAGGGAGGACTCGAGCTCTCCCACGCTCAGCCTCCGATTATAGGCACAGGTTAACCAGCTTGCGCATTGGTGCTTTTCAGGGCATGCAACCAGCCGGATTCGCACCACTGCCGCAGCAGATCGCGAGCCGCATCACTGGCCCCCGTGAGGTCGGCCGCCTGCAACTGGCGCTGGTCAGCCAAGCGTCGCATGAGGGTGGCGTCGCGGCCTGCGGCACGCCAGCTCTCGCCGTTCACAAAGATATGCCGTTTGTCATAGAGCATGCGGGTGCGGGCATCGAGCACCACAGCGCGCAGCTGGCGGGGCGCCGGCTGGCGCTCGAACCAGACCGTCGCCTTGGGCTCGGTCAAGGATTCGCCCAGCGCACGGTCCAGGGCGTCGCTGGACCGCAGGGCGGCCGCCACCGCCTCACGGGCGTAAGCCTGCAGGGCCGGCGGAATGGCGCCAGGGGTGGCCGTGGCCGGCTGCCCCCGGTCCTGGTAGAGGGCATCGGAGACCGCATCCTGCGCATCCTCGGCCAACTGGGACAACAGGTCGCGGGCCAATTGACCCTGCCGGGGCGCACGAAAGCCGATGGAATAAGTCTGGCATTCGCCTTCGGCGACGCCGTCATGGGCGTAGCGCGGAGGCAGGTACAGCATGTCGCCCGGCTCGAGGACAAACTCCTGTTCGGGCTCGAAATGGGCCAGGATCTTCAGGGGCACATCAGGCTGCAGCGTGAGGTCCTTCTGGCGGCCGATACGCCAGCGGCGGCGGCCATGGGCTTGCAGCAGGAACACGTCGTAGCTGTCGAAATGAGGCCCGACCCCGCCGCCGTCGCTGGCGTGGCTGATCATCAGATCGTCCAGACGGGCCTCAGGCACGAAGCGAAACCCTTGCAGCAAGGCATGCACGCCCGCGTCGTGCAAGTCCATGCCCTGCACCAGCAGCGTCCAGCCCGCCTGTTTGGCCGGCGGGATCGCTCGGCGCGCCAGCGGCCCCTGGCGCAGGGTCCAGCCCCCTCGGTCCTGCACCACCAGGCGCGATTCCACGTCATCGCGCGCGGCCAGCTCGAACAGGCGCGTCGCGGGCACCAAAGCCCGCATGCCCGGCACCGCAGCGCGCACCAGCAGGGGCTTGCGTTGCCAGTGGCGTTTCATGAACTGCGCGGGGGTCAGGCCGCCCAGAAGGGTCAGGGGTTGGTCGATGTGCATGGTCGGGGGCTCGAGCTGCGACAATTCTCGCCTATGGACATTTCCCAACCCTGCGTCGTGGCGCTGACTTGGACGCTCAAGGACACGCTGGGCGAAACCCTGGACGAACTCGAGGCGCCAGTCGAATTTCTGGTCGGGGGCGATGACCTGCTCGCCCGCATCGAAGAGGCCCTGCAGGGCCACCCGGTCGGGGCCCAGCTGGATCTGCATCTGGAGCCCGAGGAAGCCTTCGGCGACTACGACGAAAACCTCGTCTTTCTTGAGCCGCGCGCGATCTTCCCCGCCGAGCTCGAAGAGGGCATGAGCTTCGAGACGCTCCCGGCGGGGGCCACCTCGAAAGGCCCGAGCGGCGCGCTGTACACAGTCACCGAGATCTACCCCGAGCACGTGGTGCTCGATGCCAACCATCCCTTGGCCGGCATCGCGCTGCGACTTTCGCTGACGGTGCGGGGTGTGCGCGAAGCCACCGACGAAGAGATCGAGCGACGCAGCGCCGGCACGGGCTTCTTTCGCATCCAGCCGCAGGCCCCCGGCAGCGACAGCATCCACTGACGTCGCCGGCCTTCGACCTCAGAGTCGGTGGATCACGTTGTTCTCGATGCGCACCTGATCGCCCACCTGCAAGTCGCCGGTCGCCGGTACTTCATAGGTGCGGATCACCCCCTGGTCGATCAGCACCGAGACCCGGTAGGTGGGCGAGGTGGTCGCCGTGATCGGTTGCTCGCGTCCCATCTGGCTGCCCACCACCGCGCCGGCCACGCCACCGAGCACGGTGGCGGCATCGCGTCCACTGCCGCCGCCGATCTGCCGGCCGAGGACCGCGCCGACCGCACCCCCCACGACTGCGCCGATCACGTTGGGCTGGCCCACCGCAGCGGCGCCCGCCGGGACGTACTCGATGCTGGTGATGCGCCCGAATTCGAGAGACATCGGCGCGCTGGCGCCCACCGCTGCGGGGTAACGCCCCGCCGACGTCATGGGGCCGCCCGCGCAGCCCACCAAGCCAAAGGCCAGACCTGCGGTGCAGGCCCATGAGAGGGGTCGGAACATCGGGCGCATGGGGTTCTCCTGAGAGTGGCAATCCTCAGGATTGAACTTGGCACCGGCTGCAGTGAGGCGGCGGTGCGAGCCGCGCCCGCGCGTAGGAAAGCCGCAGTGCGGCGCGTCAGGCCTTGCCGGTCGAACCGTAGCCGCCCTCGCCCCGCTCGGTGGCGGGGAACTCGGTGACGAGGTTGAACTGCGCCTGCACCACCGGCACGATCACCAGCTGCGCCAGTCGCTCCATGGGCTGCAAGGTGAAGGCGACTTCGCTGCGGTTCCAGCAACTGACCATCAGCTGCCCCTGGTAGTCGCTGTCGATCAGGCCCACCAAATTACCCAGGACGATGCCGTGCTTGTGACCCAGACCCGAGCGCGGAAGGATCAGGGCGGCATAGCCTGGGTCCTTGAGCCACATGGCCATGCCGGTGGGCACGAGCTGCCACGCGTTGGGCGCCAGCGTCAGGGGCGCCTCGAGGCAGGCGCGCAGGTCCAGGCCGGCGCTGCCCGGCGTGGCATAAGAAGGCATCTGGTCCACCAGACGAGGATCGAGGAGCTTGATGTCGACGTTCATGGGTTCTTAGGGTGCGGGTTCAACGCGAGACGCGTTGAGCAATCTCCGTCACAAGCTGGCGGGCCAGCGTGAGCTTGGAGGCGCGAGGCAGTTCCTGGGTGCCGGCAGCATCCACCAGCAGCAGCTGGTTGTCGTCCTGGCCAAAGGTGGCGGGGCCGATATTGCCCACGAGCAGCGGCACACCCTTGCGCGCGCGCTTGGCCTGGGCGTTGGCCACGAGGTCATGGCTCTCGGCGGCAAAACCCACGCAATACAGGTCGCCTGCGCGGGCGCGCGCGCCCTGCGCCAACGTGGCCAGGATGTCGGGGTTCTCGACGAAGTGCAGGGCGGGCGGCTGGCCCGATCCGTCTTTCTTGATCTTGTGGTCACTGGCCTGGGCGGGGCGCCAATCTGCCACGGCGGCTGTGGCCACGAAGACATCGGCTTGGGCGGCCGCGGCTTCGCAGGCCGCCATCATCTGCAGGCCCGAGCGCACATCGATGCGATTGACGTCACGCGGGGTCGGCAGACTCACCGGCCCCGCCACCAGCGTCACCTCGGCCCCCGCCTCGCGGGCCGCACGGGCAATGGCAAAACCCATCTTGCCGGACGAGAGGTTGGTGATGCCACGCACAGGATCGAGCGCTTCGAAGGTGGGGCCTGCGCTCACCAGCACGCGCCGGCCCGCCAGGGGCTTGGGCTGGAAGAAGGCGATCAGGTCCTCCAGGAGTTCAGTCGGTTCGAGCATGCGGCCGTCGCCGGTCTCGCCGCAGGCCTGCGCGCCGCTGCCCACGCCCAGCACCGTGGCGCCGTCGGCCGCCAGCTGCTCGAAATTGCGCTGGGTGGCCGGGTGCGACCACATCTCACGGTTCATGGCAGGCGCCACCAACAGGGGCACCCGGTCGATCGGGCGGGCCAGGCACATCAGAGACAGCAGGTCGTCGGCGCGCCCGTGCAGCAGCTTGGCGATGAAGTCGGCGCTGCAGGGGGCAATCAGGATGGCATCGGCCTCGCGCGAGAGGTTGATGTGGGCCATGTTATTGGGCTCACGGTCGTCCCACTGCGAATGCAAGACGGGCCGGTTGGACAGGGCCTGCATCGTCACCGGGGTGATGAATTGCTGCGCCGCCTCGGTCATGACGACCTGCACGGTGGCGCCCTCTTTCACCAGGGCGCGGCACAACTCGGCGGCCTTGTAGCAGGCAATGCCTCCGGTAAGCCCCAGAACGATGTGTTTTCCGGCCAGGTCGGTCATGGCGCGCAGTGTAGCCGGGGGGCCTTTTCGGCCCAAAAGCCCGCAGGGCGGCCCGCCTATAATCTCGCATTACCACCTCCTCGGAAGCACCGGTTTCCGACCTGACATGACCAAATTTGTCTTCGTCACCGGCGGTGTGGTGTCCTCCCTGGGCAAGGGAATCGCCTCAGCCTCCCTCGCCGCGATCCTTGAATCGCGCGGCCTCAAAGTCACCCTCATCAAGCTGGATCCGTACATCAACGTCGATCCGGGCACCATGTCCCCCTTCCAGCACGGCGAAGTGTTCGTCACCGACGACGGTGCCGAGACCGACCTGGACCTGGGCCACTATGAGCGCTTCGTCACCACCCGCATGGGCAAGGTGAACAACTTCACCACCGGCCGCATCTACCAGTCGGTGCTGGAAAAGGAGCGTCGCGGCGACTACCTGGGCAAGACCGTGCAGGTCATTCCCCACGTCACCAACGAGATCCAGGAATACATCCGCCGGGGCGCGCGCATGGACACGCCTGAGGCGGCCGATGTCGCGATCGTGGAGATCGGCGGCACCGTGGGCGACATCGAGTCCCTACCCTTCCTCGAAGCCGTGCGCCAAATGAGTCTGCGTATGGGTCCGAACAACACCGCCTTCGTCCACCTCACCTACGTGCCCTGGATCGCCGCGGCTGGCGAGCTCAAGACCAAGCCCACCCAGCACACCGTGCAGAAACTGCGCGAGATCGGCATCCAGGCCGACGCGCTCCTGTGCCGCGCCGACCGCGCCATCCCCGACGAGGAGCGCGCCAAGATCTCGCTGTTCACCAACGTCGCCGAATGGGGCGTGATCTCGATGTGGGACGTGAACACCATCTACAAGGTGCCCCGCATGCTGCACGAGCAGGGCCTGGACGGCCTGATCTGCGACAAGCTGCGCTTGAACACCCCGCCCGCCAGCCTCAAGCGCTGGGACGATCTGGTCCACGAGACCGAGCACCCGCAGGGCGAGGTCAGCATCGCCATGGTCGGCAAATACGTCGATCTGTCCGATAGCTACAAATCGCTCAATGAAGCCTTGCGCCACGCGGGCATGAAAAACCATGTGCGCGTGAAGATCGACTACGTCGATTCCGAGACCATTACCTCCGACACCGTCAACCGCCTGGCCAAGTACGACGCGGTACTGGTGCCCGGCGGCTTTGGCAAGCGCGGCATCGAAGGCAAGATCACCGCCGCCCGCTTCGCGCGCGAGAACAAGGTCCCCTATCTGGGCATCTGCCTGGGCATGCAGGTGGCCACCATCGAATACGCACGCCATGTGGCGGGCCTGCAGGGCGCCAACAGCACCGAGTTCGAGTCCGACGCGCCCCATCCTGTTATCGCCCTGATCACCGAGTGGAAGGACGCCGACGGCAGCATCAAGACCCGCGACGCGCATTCCGACCTGGGCGGCACCATGCGCCTGGGCGCGCAAAGCTCCGATGTCGCCCCCGGCACCCTGGCCCACAAGATCTACGGCGACGTGGTGACCGAGCGCCATCGCCACCGCTACGAAGCCAATGTCAGCTACCTCGACCGGCTGCGTCAGGCCGGTCTGGTGATCTCCGCCCTCACCCAGCGCGAGCAACTGACCGAGATCGTCGAACTGCCCCAGACCGTGCACCCCTGGTTCATGGGCGTGCAGTTCCACCCCGAGTTCAAGTCCACGCCCTGGGACGGCCACCCGCTGTTCAACGCCTTCGTGAAGGCCGCGGTCGACCACCAGCACACCGGCGGCAAACTCAAGGCCGTTGCATGAAGCTTTGCGGATTCGACATCGGGCTGGATAAGCCCTTCTTCCTGATCGCCGGCCCTTGCGTGGTCGAGAGCGAACAGCTGCAGATGGATGTGGCCGGCCAGTTGAAGGAGATCACCGCCTCGCTGGGCATTCCCTTCATCTTCAAAAGCAGCTACGACAAGGCCAATCGGTCGTCGGGCACCAGCTTTCGCGGCCCAGGCATGGACAAGGGCTTGGAGATCCTGGCGAAGGTCAAGCAATCTCTGAACGTTCCGATCCTCACGGACGTCCACACCGAAGCCGAGATCCCCACGGTCGCTGGCGTGGTCGACGTGCTGCAAACGCCCGCCTTTCTGTGCCGCCAAACGGATTTCATTCGGGCCGTTGCCCAATCGGGAAAGCCGGTGAACATCAAGAAGGGCCAGTTCCTGGCGCCGCACGACATGAAGAACGTGATCGACAAGGCCCGCGCCGCCGCGCGCGAAAAAGGCCTGCCCGACGACGTCTTCATGGCCTGCGAACGTGGCGCGAGCTTTGGCTACAACAACCTGGTGTCCGACATGCGCTCGCTGGCCATCCTGCGCGAGACGAATGCGCCGGTGGTCTTTGACGCGACGCACTCGGTGCAACTGCCAGGCGGTCAGGGCACGAGCTCGGGCGGTCAGCGCGAAATGGTGCCGGTGCTGGCGCGCGCCGCCGTGGCGGTGGGCGTGTCGGGCCTGTTCATGGAAACGCACCCCGACCCCGCCAAGGCCCTGTCCGACGGTCCCAACGCCGTGCCCCTCAAGCACATGAAGGCGCTGCTTGAAACCCTGGTGGCGCTCGACGCGGTCACCAAGAAGAACGGCTACCTCGAGAGCCGCTTTGGCTGAAGCCGGCGCGCTCGCTCCCCTTTTCCAACTTTTTTGAACCTGCAAACACCATGAGTGCCATCGTAGACATCGTCGGCCGCGAAATCCTCGACTCGCGCGGCAATCCCACCGTCGAATGCGACGTCCTGCTCGAATCGGGCACCATGGGCCGCGCCGCCGTGCCCTCGGGCGCTTCCACCGGCTCGCGTGAAGCCATCGAGCTGCGTGACGGCGACAAGGCGCGCTACCTGGGCAAGGGCGTGCTCAAGGCGGTCGAACATGTCAACACCGAGATCTCCGAAGCCGTGCTGGGCCTGGACGCCTCCGAGCAGGCCTTCCTGGACAAGACCCTGATCGACCTGGACGGCACCGACAACAAAGGCCGCCTGGGCGCCAACGCCACGCTGGCCGTGTCGATGGCCGTGGCCCGCGCCGCTGCCGAAGAATCGGGCTTGCCCCTGTATCGCTATTTCGGCGGCATGGGCGGCATGCAGCTGCCGGTGCCGATGATGAACGTGGTCAATGGCGGCGCGCACGCGAACAACAACCTGGACCTGCAAGAGTTGATGATCATCCCGGTGGGCGCCCCGAGCTTTCGCGAGGCGATTCGCTACGGCGCCGAGGTGTTCCACGCCCTCAAGAAGATCATTCACGACAAGGGCATGAGCGTCGCTGTGGGCGACGAGGGCGGCTTTGCCCCTAACGTCGCCAACCACGAAGCCGCGATCCAGATGATCCTGCAGGCCATCGAAAACGCAGGCTACAAGCCCGGCGAGCAGATTGCACTGGGCCTCGATTGCGCCGCCAGCGAGTTCTACAAGGACGGCAAGTACCACGTCGAGGCCGAGGGCCTGACCCTGGCCAGCGCCGAATGGACCGACATCCTGGCCAGCTGGGTCGACAAGTACCCGATCATCAGCATCGAAGACGGCATGGCCGAAGGCGACTGGGACGGCTGGAAGACCCTGACCGAGCGCCTGGGCCGCAAGGTGCAACTGGTGGGCGACGACCTGTTCGTCACCAACACCAAGATC
>CANHSE010000013.1 GCA_947463025.1 Comamonadaceae bacterium | reverse complement strand
TGTTCATCACGCTGCGTCTGCAAAAGGGTCACTTCACCCAGCAGCGTCACTTCGGCTTCGAAGGCGCTGCCTGGTACTGGCACTTCGTCGACGTGGTCTGGCTCGGTCTGTACGTGCTGGTCTACTGGCTGTAGTCGCCACGAAGCCAAGGGCCGCGAAAGCGGCCCTTGTTCTTTGGGGCAAGGCGGATGATCAGGCGCCCGCAGGGATGCCGGTCGGACGCAGGTAACCCAGTTTCCAGGCCACCAAAATGCAGACAAACAGCAGGATCGAGAAGCCCACACGGAAGGCCAGCGCGCGCGCCATGCGCGCCGACTTCTGGCTTTCGTCCTGCGGCGATGCATTGCCCCGCATCATGAAGAACAGCGCTGTGCCGAGGCTGCCGAGGATGGCCACGAAGGCCAGCGAGATCAGGAGGGCTTTCATGGAGGGGATTATCCCGTGCCTACGCCCTTGAGGTCGGTCCGCTTCTGGTTGTTGACTCTGGGCGCGGTGATCGGGGTGGCCGTCACGTTCTCGCTCGGTTTGTGGCAATGGGGGCGCGCGCACGAGAAACTGGCGCTGCAGGCCCAGCTGCAGGCCCGTCAGGCCCTGCCGGCCCTGGGGCAGGACACGCTGCGCGACGCGCCGCGCGCCCCCGACCTTCTGCACCGCACGGTGATCTTGCGCGGGCAGTGGTTGGCGGCGCAGACCGTTTACCTGGACAACCGCCAGATGCAGGCCCGCGTGGGCTTTTTCGTGATCACGCCCCTGCGTTTGAGTTCGGGCCAGGCCGGTGTGCCCGACGCGGTGGTTCTGGTCCAACGCGGCTGGGTCCCGCGCAGTTTCACCGATCGCCAGCAGCTGCCGGCGATCACCACGCCCCCAGGCGAGGTGACAGTCACTGGCCGCATCGCCCCGGCGCCGTCCAAGCTATACGCCTTCGAGGGCGCGGACACCGGCCCCATCCGGCAAAATCTCGACTTGCCTGCTTTTCGCGCCGAGACCGGCCTGCCGCTGGTCGAGGGCTCGGTGCAGCAAACCGGGGCACCGTCCGAGGGCTTGCTTCGCGACTGGCCGGTGCCTGCGAGCAGCGCCGACAAGAACTATGGCTATGCCTTTCAGTGGTGGGCGCTTTGCGGCGTGATCTTTCTTCTTTATGTCTGGTTCCAATTCATCGCCCCCCGCCGACGCCCCGTCTGACCAACCGCTGGACCTCACGGTGCATTCCCTGCCCAGCCCCGGTGGTGTGGCGCAGGAAGACGCACGCCGTACGGTCGTCGGCCGCTGGAAGATGCTGGCCGTGTTGCTGGTGTGCGCGGCGCCGGTCATTGCCTCCTACTTCACCTACTACGTGGTCCGACCCGAAGGCCGTCGTAACTTCGGCGAGTTGATCGAGCCGCAGCGGCCCGTGCCGGCGCTGGCCGCCACGCCCTTGCAGGGACCGCCCACCAACTTGCAGACTCTGCGCGGTCAATGGTTGCTGGTCACCGTCGCTGGCGCTGCCTGCGATGCGGCTTGCGAGCAGCATCTGTACCTGCAGCGGCAGCTGCGCGAGTCACTGGGCAAGAACAAGGACCGGATGGACCGGGTGTGGCTGGTCACCGACGACGCCCCGGTACGTGAGGCCTTGCTGCCCGCGCTGTCCGACGCAGTGGTGTGGCGCGTGGACGCCGCGCAGCTGGCGCAGTGGCTGCAGCCCGCCGCGGGCCAGACGCTGGCGGGTCACCTGTATGTGGTCGACCCCATGGGCAACTTCATGATGCGGTTTCCCGCGGGCCTAGACCGCGAGGGCGCTGCTCGTGCCAAGCGTGATCTCGAACGCCTGATGCGGGCCTCGGCGTCCTGGGACCAGGCGGGGCGACCATGACCGAGACCGTGGCCCTCTATGACCTGTCGCCCACCCTGCGGCTGATGATCCTGGGCATCCTCGTGGCCTTGGGGCCACTGGCTTGGGTGTGGCTTCGCAACAAGCAGCGTCCGCCCGCGCAGCGCCTGGCGGCCCTGACCGCGCTCACGCTGTTTCTCACCTTCGACCTGGTGCTGTTTGGCGCCTTCACGCGCCTGACCGATTCAGGTCTGGGCTGCCCCGACTGGCCTGGCTGCTATGGCGCCGTCAGTCCGACCGGCGCCCACGCGCAGATCAGCGCCGCGCAAGCGGCCATGCCCACCGGTCCCGTGACGCACACCAAGGCTTGGATCGAGATGATCCATCGCTATCTGGCCACCGGTGTCGGCGTGTTGATTCTCACCCTGGCCATTGCCAGTTGGCTGCGTCGGCGCGAGCTGCCTCTGCATCCGGCCTGGCCCCTGATCACGCTGGTGTGGGTTTGCTTGCAAGGCGCGTTTGGCGCGCTCACCGTCACGCTCAAATTGCAGCCGGCCATCGTCACCCTGCATCTGCTCGGAGGGCTGGTGCTGCTGGCGCTTTTGGGCCGGCAGGCGGTGGCCTACTCGCAGGCGTATCGCCCGCGGGTGCCGCCGGCGGTATCGCCCGCGCTCCGTACGGCCATCCTCGCGGTGTTCGCGTTGGTGTGGACGCAGGTGGCGCTGGGGGGCTGGGTCAGCACCAATTACGCGGTGCTGGCGTGCACCGACTTTCCGACCTGCCATGGCACCTGGTGGCCCGATATGAATTTCAAGCAGGGTTTTGAGGTGTGGCGGCCCCTGGGTCTAAGCGGCACGGGAGAGCCCCTCACGCTGGCGGCCCTCAACGCCATTCACTATTTGCACCGTCTCATGGCCTACCTGCTGCTGCCGCTGTTGGCGGTGCTGGCGTGGCGCCTGCATGGCGCGCGCTGGCCCCGTGCGGCGCTGTGGGTGCTGGCGCTGGCCGCCTGGCAGTTTTTCACCGGCTTGTCCAATGTGGTGCTGGGGTGGCCGCTGATTGCGGCGGTCAGTCACACCGGCGGCGCGGCGGGTCTGGTCGTGGTGTTCACCTGGATCCTGTGCGAGCTGCACCCGCGGGGTCAGGAGGTGCGCGCATGAACCGCTACGCCCAGTTCTACGCGCTGACCAAACCGCGCGTTGTGCAGTTGATCGTGTTTTGTGCCGTGATCGGCATGGTGCTGGCCGTTCCGGGTTTGCCGTCGCTCGAGCAATTACGTGTAGCGGGCCTGGCGTCGCTGGGCATCTGGCTGGTGGCGGGTGCCGCAGCGGCTTTCAACTGCCTGGTCGAGAAAAGCATCGACGCCAAGATGAAGCGCACCGCCTGGCGGCCCACCGCCAAGGGCGAGCTGTCGGACTGGCAGACGCTGGTGTTCTCGGCCGCCTTGTGCGCGCTGGGCTCGTGGCTGCTGTGGGTCACCGTCAATCCGCTCACCATGTGGCTCACCTTCGCGACCTTCGTGGGCTATGCGGTGATCTATACGGTGGTCTTGAAGCCCCTGACCCCGCAGAACATCGTGATCGGGGGCGCGTCGGGCGCGATGCCGCCGGTGTTGGGGTGGGCCGCGCTCACGGGTGATGTCGGGCCTGAGGCCCTGATCCTGTTCCTGATCATCTTCTTGTGGACACCGCCGCATTTCTGGGCGCTGGCCCTGTATCGCGTCGAGGACTATCGCAAGTCGGGTCTGCCCATGTTGCCCGTGACCCACGGCAACGAATTCACGCGCTTGCAGATCCTGCTCTATACCCTGGTGCTGTTTGCCTCTTGCCTGCTGCCTTTCATCATCGGCATGAGTTCCTGGCTCTACTTGGCGGCCTCGCTGGTGTTCAATGGGATGTTTGTCGTCTATGGCTACAAGCTGTGGCGTCAGTACTCCGACGAGCTGGCGCGCCGTACCTTCCGCTTTTCCCTGATTCACCTCAGTGGTCTGTTTGCAGCCTTGCTGCTCGATCACTACTTGCTATGAGGCCACGCGCGATGCAACGCCGATCGATCTGCCAGGGGGTGCTGGTTGCTGCGCTTGCCAGCGCCTTGGCCGCCTGCGGGGCGAAAAAGGCACCGTTCAAGTCCATCGACATCACCGGTGCCGACTACGCCAAGGACTTTCGTCTCACCGATTCCCTGGGGCAGCCTCGTAGCCTGCAGGACTTTCGCGGCAAGCTGGTGGTGGTGTTCTTCGGCTTCACGCAGTGCCCCGATGTGTGTCCCACAGCGTTGATCGAGTTGACCGAGGTCAAGCGCCAGCTCGGCGCCGACGGCGACAAGTTGCAGGGCGTCTTCATCACGGTGGATCCGGCGCGCGACACGCCGGAGGTCCTCAAGGGCTATATGGCGCTGTTTGATCCGTCCTTCGTGGCCCTGCGTGGCACGCCCGAGCAGCTTGAAGCCACGGCCAAGGACTTCAAGGTGTTCTACAAGAAGGTCGAGGGCAAGACCGCCACCAGCTACACCATGGAGCACTCGGCGGCCAGCTTCGTCTACGACACCCAGGGTCGTCTGCGCCTGTACGTGCGTCCGGGTTCGGGCCCGCAGGTGCTGACCCACGACCTGCGCCTGCTGCTAGGCGGCGCCTAGAACGCGGCGAACAGCTCGTTCATCAGGAACCGATAGCGGTAGTCCGGGCCCTGCAGGCCTGAGGCGCGGCTATAGCCGACGCGTGCACGCCAGAACACCGGCCCGGCGATCGGGCTGGTCACAGACAGCTCGGCGAGTTCAGTGGGGCTGGAGGCATCGGTGTCCACCCGCTGGCGGCCCAGGCCCAGGGTGCCACGCACCACCCAGCCGGCGATCTGCCGACGCAGGCCGACGGCGGCCATCACTTCCTCAAACTCGCCCGGATTGAAGTAGCGTCGGGGCACCTGCGTGTCGCTGGCTTGGTAGCCGCGATAGCGCAGTTGCGCGGTGATGCCGTGTTCCGGCAGCAGGTCGTAGACGCCACGCAGTCGCAGCTGCGTGCGCGTGTTGCCATCGGAAAAACGCATCATCTGCACGATGCCGCCGGCGTTGAGCCGATCGTTCACCTGATGCCATAGGCCGGCGCCGCCCGAGGTCATGGACAGGCCCTCGCCCAGCGCGCGTTGGGTCTCGACCCGTTCGCGATGCACCAGGAATTCAGCGGTGGTCGTTCCGTTCAGTGCCAGGTGGTAGCTGCTATCGAAGGTCAGCAGCTGCCTGGAATCGAGCTGGTCGACCCCCACCTTCACTTGATAGCCCAACGCGTTGCGCGGGTTGACCGCCCGATGCACCAGCGAGAGTGCCTCGCCCTGCGCGCGCCATTCGCTCTGGCTGTAGCCCGTGCGCTGCACCTGCAGGCCGGTGTAGCGCTCGCCATGGCTGTACCAGGGGTACAGCCCCATGCCGACCTTGCGAGTGATAAAGCCTTCGCTGTCTGACGACACGAAGACGTCCGGCACCGATACCGCCATGCTGCGGCTTGCAGGCGCCTCGGGGGTCGTGGGCGCTTGTGCGCACGCGGTGATGTTGGCCAGCCCAAGCAGCACCGCGATCACGGGGCCACGTACCGTGGCGGGGTGGGGGACTCGGTGGTTCATTTGGTCCCCCAGGTCTTGCGCAGTCCCAGCAACTCCACTGCGTAGCCCCAGACGCAAGCGGGCTGCAAGATCAGGGTGTAGGCCAGGCTGTAGATCACGAAGCCGCTGGGGTTGCTTCGCACCTTCAGCCCGAGCTCGTCGAACGATTTTTTGGCGGCGCGGTACATGACCCAGGTGAAGACCGCGCTCAGGGGCAGCAGGGCCAGCGTCATCGGGCCGACGATCCAGTAGTAGCCGAACAGCGCTAGCACCAGTCCGGGCAGGAAGCCCACGGTGTAGGCCAGATCCATGAACGGGAACATCAGGTTCCACCAGATGTACAGCAAGGTCAGGCGCGGCTTGATCAACAAGCGGGGCGTGGCCTTGAACGCCTCGATCATCCCGCGCGACCAGCGCTGTCGCTGGCGCACGAAGCCCTTGAGCGTGTCGGGGCAGCGTGTGAACACCGCCGCGTTCTCGGCATAGCCTACGCGGTAGCCCTGCTCGAGGATCTTCCAGGTCAGAACGATGTCCTCGCCCACCACATGCGGCCAGCCGCCCAGCGCGGCGACCGTGGCGCGGTCGTAGACCGAGAACGCGCCCTGCGACACCAGCGTGCCCTGAAACAGCGATTGCACGCGCTTGGTAGCGGCGATGCCCAGGAAGTAGTCCCACTCCTGTGTGCGGGTGATCCAGTTGTCACGCGAGTTGCGTATCAGCACCAGCCCGGCGACGGCGCGTGTGCCCGGCGGGTCGGACAGGTAGCGCCCGACGATGTTCTTCAAGCCATCGCGCCAGAGCAGGCAGTCGGCGTCCAGCGTCAACACCAGGTCGGTGGTGCATTCCTGCAGCCCCTTGTTCAGGGCGTGCGACTTGCCCTGGTTGCGGGGCATGTCGATCAGGCGCAGGTCGGGGTACAGCGGCAGCAGCGCGCGCACCTCGTCGGCCGTTGCGTCGCGCGAGCCATCGTTGATCACGTACACGTGCACGCGGCCCGGATAGTCCTGCTGGAACACGCTGTGCACGGTTTCCGCGATCGAGCCGGCCTCGTTGTAGGCCGCGACCAGGATCGTGATGTCTGGATAGGCCGGAACCTGGCGGATGCGAGGGCGCTGGTCCACCAACAAGGCCATCAGCACGAAGGCGTTGATGAAGCCCGGGAAGATGGCGATGAACCCGATCAGGTAGGCCGCCAGCCAGGGGTGGGTCAGTTGCCCCAGGTCATGCAACCAGGGCTGCGATAACCAGATGGAGAGAACCATCCAGACTGTGGCGAAGCCCAGGCAAATCCAGAACTTGACGGCAACCGGGATGTAAATTCTTCTTTTCAAAAGTCATCAACGCAGGCTCGGGTGCCCATACTTTGAAAGTTGACTTGCACCCGGCGCCATTGCGACCTGCAATGCCTGTTGTGACCTGATTTTAAGCAGTATCTAATTTTTTATATCATTCCAATACTAAAACTATTAGCTGGTGTTTAAAAGATACTCACGGCCCTCTCTGTAGTCCCCAAAATTTGCAGATTTGTTTCGATCCATATCGCTCATTTCGATGAAATAAGTAGCTCTAAAAGCTACGTATTCGAGGTGTTGCGTGGATTTGCGGCAGTCGTGGGCCCGTGGGTGTAGGGGGTTCGCAGCGTGCGTCGGCCTGCTGGCGCTGGCGGCTGGGCCGGCTGCGGCTTCGGTGGCCACCGACAGCCCCGCGTTGGAACGAATCCGCGCGCGCGGCGAGGTCGCGGTGGGGGTCAGGACCGACTTCCCGCCTTTTGCCATGCTCGATGCGAAAGGCCGTCACCGGGGGCTGGAGGTGGATCTGGCTCACTCATTGGCCGATCACCTGGGTGTGCGCCTGCGCTTGGTATCCGTGAGCGCGCAGGATCGCTTCGTGCGTCTGCGCGAGGGCGCGGTCGACCTGATCATCGCCTCGGCGGGCGACACCTCGGCACGTCGCGCAGAGGCGACGGCGATCGAGCCGCATTACTACGGCTCCGGGGTGGACGTGCTGCTGCGGCCCGAGCGGCGCGAGAACCATTGGTCCCAGCTTCGCGGCAACGTGCTGTGCGCCGTGCAGGGCGCCGCCTTCAACGCCATGTTGGCGCAGCGCCATCATCTGCGTCTGCATGTGGCGCCCGACATCCCGCAGGCCGTGCAAGCCTTGGAGCAGGGCCACTGCGCGGGCCTGCTGTACACCGAGGCGGCGGTGCAGCACCTGCGTCGCCAACCCCATTGGCAGGATTACCGCGCGCCCTTGGTCTCCACCCTGGTCGTGCCCTGGGCAATCAGCGTGGCGCGTAGCGAACAAGGCCGCGATCTCGAGCGCCTGGTCGGCGATGTGGTGGCACGCTGGCACCGTGACGGCACCCTGATCGCGCTCGAGAAGAAATGGGCGCTCAAACCGAGCCAGTTTCTTCAGACCGCCAAGGTGCGTTGGAGCGCGCGGCGGCTGGATGGCCGGTGGGTGTGCGTACGTGATGCGCAAGGCCAGTGGCCCGTGGCCTGTCGTGATTCGGCTTTCGTCGAATCACACGAGGCGAACGGCCTGCTGGGGTTGGCGCTGCATCTGCGTGATGCGTGGGGGATCCGGCTGGCGCCTCGGGGCGAGGCCTTCGAGATCGGCCGCTATCGACAAAGTCTGGTGCTGACCGTCGTACTGGCTGGCGCCGCGATCATGGGCATCGCGCTGATGCTTGCGAGCGGCGTGCGTCTTGCGCGCGGATCACTCGGCCTTGATGCCGCGCGAGGTGATCACGCCGCCCAATTGCGTCGCGTCCGACTTGATGCGTTGGGCCAGGCCCTCGGCCGTCGTGCCCGCCACGTCCCAACCTTGTTGCGTGAGTTTCTGGCGCACCTCCGGGCTGCGCGCGATCTCGCTGACCAGCGCCGACAGCTTGGCGATGTGCGCGGCGGGCAGGGTGGCCGGCGCGGCGACGCCATTCCAGACCTCCAGGCGGAAACTGCGCGTCACGCCCAGTTCGTCCAGGCTGGCCACATCGGGCACCAAGGAACTACGACCGCTGGAGGTGATGCCGATGGCCTTGAGCTTGCCAGCCTTCACCTGCGGCAGCGCCAGACCGGGTGGCAACAGGGCCAGTTGGATCTGGCCACCGATCATGGCGTTGACCACCTGCGGGTTGCCCGGATAGGGCACGTGCACAGGATCGATGCCGCTATTGCCTTTGAGCAGTTCCATGCCGATGTGGGACACGGTGCCCACCCCGGGCGAGCCATAGCTCCATTTGTTGCCGTTGCTGCGTGCCGCTGCGAAGAACTCGCGTGCGTTGGCGCCGGGCACTTCGGCGGCTGCAGTCAGCACCAGGGGTGCGGTGCCGATCAGGCTCACGGGGGCGAGGTCCTTGAGCGGGTCATAGGGCAGGGCCGGATTGAGCAACTTGGCAATCGTCATGTTGCCGTTGATCAACAGACCCAGCGTGTGTTCGTCGGTGGCCTTGGCCACCAGATCGGCGGCGATGTTGCCGGAGGCGCCCGCGCGGTTCTCGACGATCACCGGCTGACCCAGGGCCTTGGACAGCGGCTCGGCCAGCGTGCGCGCGGTGAGGTCGGGTGAAGAGCCTGCAGGAAAGCCTACGAGCAGCCGAACCGGCTTGGTGGGCCAGGCGGCGCCCGCGGCGGGCGCGGTCTGGGCGATCACACCGCTGGCGAGCAGGGTCAGCGAGAGGGCGAGGAGGGTACGGCGCATCGACAACTTCTTTCTGCGAACGTGCAAGACAAGGGGGTCAGGCGTAGGCAGCCAGCGCCTGCCGCATCTTCTTCATCGCTGCCACTTCGATCTGGCGGATTCGCTCGGCCGACACGCCGTATTGAGCGGCCAGATCGTGCAGGGTGAGGCCGCCCGAGCCGTCGTCGTTCACCTTGAGCCAGCGTTCTTCGACGATGCGACGGCTGCGCGGATCGAGCGTGTCCAAAGCGGCGGCGATGCCGTCGGTGGCCAGCACATCGCGTTGCTGCGATTCGATCATCGCGGTGGGTTCGTGGCTGGCATCGGCCAGGTAGGCCATGGGGCCGAAGGCCTCTTCGCCGTCATCACCCGGGGTCGGATCGAGCACCACATCGCCGCCGGCCATGCGGGTTTCCATCTCGATCACTTCTTCGCGCTTGACATTGAGTTCGCGCGCCATGAGGTCGATCTGGGCGTCGGTCAGTGTGTCGCGGTGGGTGGGGGCGTCCGCTGCGTCCTTGAAGCCTTGCTTCATGGAGCGCAGATTGAAGAACAGCTTGCGCTGGGCCTTGGTGGTGGCCACCTTGACCATGCGCCAGTTCTTGAGGATGTACTCGTGGATTTCGGCCTTGATCCAGTGCAGCGCGTAGCTCACGAGGCGCACACCCTGGTCCGGGTCAAAACGCTTGACGGCCTTCATCAGGCCGATGTTGCCCTCTTGAATCAGGTCGCCATGGGGCAGGCCGTAACCGAGGTACTTGCGTGAGACCGAGACCACCAGGCGCAGGTGCGAGAGCACCAACTTGCCGGCGGCTTCGAGGTCGTTGTGGTCACGCAGCTTGCGTGCGAAGGCCTGCTCCTCCTCGGGGGTGAGCAGGGGCAGGCGGTTGACGGCGGAGATATAGGCATCCAGATTGCCCAGGGCAGGCACCATGGACCAAGGGTTGGCCATGGTCAGGGCGTGGGCAGGGGTTCCGACGGAAGGGTTCATGAGAGCCGCTCCTTTCATCACAAGGGCGTCATGTTAGCACTCTGCCTGCGAGAGTGCTAAAGCCGGGCTTCGGACCCGGATGGGGTCAGCGCACCTGCAGGCGCGGTCCGGCGCCCTGCGCGTTGACCTCGCCGACCACCGCGGCTTGGCCAAAGCCGTGGCGGGCGAAGACGGCCAGCACCGCGTCCACCGCCTCGGGCGTGCAGGACACCAGCAGGCCGCCGCTGGTCTGGGGGTCGCTCAAGAGGGCCTGGAACACCGCATCGAAACCGGCCGGCAGGCCGACCTCGGCCCCGTAGCCTGCCCAGTTGCGGCCTGAGGCCCCGGTGACGCAACCGGCCCGGGCCAGGTCCACTACGCCGGGTAGCAGGGGCACCTTCGCCCAGTCCAGGGTGATGCCGGCCTTGGCGCCACGCGCCAGTTCCAGGGCATGGCCCGCAAGTCCGAAACCGGTGATGTCAGTGAGCGCATGCACACCGGGAAGCTTTGCCAATTCGGGGCCCGGCGTGTTCAGACGAGTCGTGACCTCGATCATTTGGGCGTAGCCCTCGGGGCTCAAGGTCTCCTTTTTCAGGGCCGCCGAGAGCACGCCCACGCCCAGGGGCTTGCCCAGAACCAGCACGTCGCCGGGGCGGGCATCGGCGTTGCGTTTGACGTGTTTCGGGTGCACCAGACCCAGGGCCACCAGGCCGTAGATCGGCTCGACCGAGTCGATGGTGTGGCCGCCCGCGATCGGGATGCCGGCGGCGCGGCACACCGCTTGGCCGCCCTCCAGGATGCGGCCGATGGTGTGGGTGGACAGCACGCTAATGGGCATGCCCACCAGGGCCAGGGCCATGATCGGCTGGCCGCCCATGGCGTAGACGTCGGAGATGGCGTTGGTCGCGGCGATGCGCCCGAAGTCGTAGGGGTCATCGACGATGGGCATGAAAAAGTCGGTGGTGGCGATCAGCGCCTGTTCTTCATTGAGCTGGTAAACCGCGGCGTCGTCGGCAGTCTCGATCCCGACCAGCAGCTGCGGCGGGATAGGCATGGCGGCCGTGCCCTTGAGGATTTCGGACAGCACGCCTGGCGCGATCTTGCAGCCACAGCCGCCGCCGTGCGAGAGCGAGGTCAGGCGCGGTTCGGTGGCGGCGATGGGGGTGGTGGGAGCGTTCATGGCATCAGGTCCTCAAGCAGTTGGAGCAGGCCGGCGCGTTCGGCTTCGGGGGTGAAAAGCGGCGCGCGGCGCTCGCATTGTGCGCGCAGGCGGGCCAGCAGGCCGCCCTTGGGTTCTTTGCGGCATTGTTCGAGCAGGTCCGCCAGCTGACTGGCGTTCCCGTGGTCAAAGTAGCCCGCGTAGTCGGCTCCGAGCATGCCCACGTTGCCGTCCACGCGCGAGGCCAGCACCGGCGTGCCACTGCGCACCGCCTCCATGATCACGTGCGCACCGCCTTCCAAGGCGCTGGTGTGCACCAGCACGTGGGCGCGCTGGATGGCCTGGCGGGTGCGGGCATGGGGCATGGGGCCGAGCCAGCGGTAGGTCGGCACCTGGGCCTGCGTGGCGCGGGCCTGCGCGGCCCAGTCGCCCTCGATCGCGTCGCCGATGTGGTCGATGCGGATGTCGCTGCGGTGGGCCAAGAGGCGGGCCGCTTGCATGAGGGTCTGCGGGCTCTTGACCGCGCGCAGGTGACCCACCATCACCGTACGCAGGTGGCGGTCGGTCTTGGGCACGGGCTGGCGGGCGGTGGTGGACTGGAAGATCACGCGGGCCTTGGCGCGATAGGCCACGGGCAGGGCGTCGATTCCGCGCTCTTGCAGCACCACCAGGCGCTGGGCGCTTGCCAGGGAAGCCTGCGCCAGTGGGTCGTGATGAATGTCTTGGTACAGGTCCGTACCTGTCAGGACCACGGCCAGGCCGCGGCCCGGGTGGGCCTGGGCCCAGGCGGCGATGGCGGGGGCGGAGCGGCGCGCGTGCAGGGCCAACATGATCGGATCGTGGCCGGCATCGGGGTCGGGCCATTCTTTGACCAGGCGCACGTCATGGGTCTTGGCCAGTAGCTGCTGCCAGCGCCGCGCGGTCTGCCAATTGCCGTTGTTGGCATCGGCCAGCGCGGGGGTCACGATCACGAGACGGATACGGGTCACCGGGTCTTTATAAACGCAGGCCGATGGCCTTGCCCGCCGCTCGGTTCGCAGGCGGCGCTGGCACACCCACGGCGTGCTCAGGGCTGTCCCAAAAGCGCCAGCGAGAACTCGCGGGCGTTGAAGGTCTCGAGGTCTTCCAGTTTCTCGCCGACGCCGATGAAATAGACGGGGATCGGCTTTTCCTGGGCGATGGCCGCGAGCACACCGCCCTTGGCCGTGCCATCGAGCTTGGTGACGATCAGCCCCGTCAGCCCCAGCGCTGCGTCGAAGGCCTTGACCTGGGCCAGCGCGTTCTGGCCGGTGTTGCCATCGATCACCAGCAGCACCTCGTGGGGCGGCGCGGCGTCGTCGGGCGCACCGGCGCCGGCGCGGGCGATGGTGCGTTTGATCTTGCGAAGTTCTTCCATCAGGTGCAGCTGCGTGGGCAGGCGACCGGCCGTGTCGACCAACACGACGTCCTTGCCACGCGCGCGGCCTGCGCTGACGGCATCGAAGCTCACCGCCGCCGGATCGCCCCCTTCCTGGCTCACGATTTCGACGGTGTTGCGGTCGGCCCAGACTGCCAGCTGCTCGCGCGCTGCGGCTCGGAAGGTATCGGCCGCTGCCAGCAACACCGAGGCGCCTTCGCTGGCCAGGTGGTGGGTGAGTTTGCCGATGGACGTGGTCTTGCCTGCGCCATTGACGCCCGCCACCATGATCACGGTGGGCGTGTGCGCACCAATCACCAAGGGCTTTTGCAAAGGCTGTAGCAGCTGGGCCAAAACGTCGGCGAGAATGTTCTGAACCTGCACGGGCCGCGTGGCCCCGGTGGCCGCTACCTTGCGTTTGACCTCCTGGAGCAGCCACTCGGTGGCCTGGACGCCGGCGTCGGCCATGAGCAGGGCGGCCTCGAGCTCCTCGTACAACGTGTCGTCGATCTGTGCCCCGGTGAAGACCTGGGACAGGCCCGATCCGGTTTTGCGCAGGCCCGCGCGCAGCTTGCCCAACCAGGTCTGGCGCTCGGCGGCGACCGGTACCTGCGCCGGCAGATCCAGGGCGCGACCCAGGGCGCTGCCGATGAGGCTAGTGCTCTCGGAGGCCGAAGCGGGTTCGCCAGAGTGGGCGTCCGAGGCGGGGCCTGGGGATTTTTTTCGGAAAAAACTGAACATTGAGCCACTTCGGGAAGTCGCAGGATTCTATGAAACTGTCCATGCATCGTCGCCCTCTGTCCTGCCTGCTGTCCTGGCTGCTACCTGCGCTCATGGCGCTGGTCCTGATGGGGCCGGGCGTGGCCAGCGCGCAGGTGGGGGCCCGTGTCGAGCGTTACACCCTCGCCAATGGCATGACCCTGATCGTCAAGCCAGACCGGCGCGCGCCCACGGCGGTCCACATGGTGTGGCTGCGTGTGGGCTCGATGGACGAAGTCGATGGCACCAGCGGCGTGGCCCATGTGCTGGAGCACATGTTGTTCAAAGGAACGCGTGAGCTCGGGCCGGGCGAGTTCTCGCGTCGCGTGGCGGCCCTGGGCGGGCGCGACAACGCGTTTACCGGGCGTGATTTCACCGGCTATCACCAGCAGATTCCAGCCTCCCGCCTTGAAGACGTGATGCGCCTGGAGGCCGATCGCTTTGCCAACAACCAGTGGTCCGACGACGAGTTTCGGCGCGAGCTCGAGGTGGTGAAAGAGGAGCGACGCCTGCGGACCGAGGATTCGCCGCGGGCGCGCCTGTTCGAGGCCATGTATGCCACGGCCTACCTCGCCTCGCCCTATCGCCGACCCATCATCGGCTGGATGAACGATCTCGACGCGATGACCCCCGACGACGCGCGGGCCTTCTATCGCCGCTGGTACGTGCCGGCCAATGCCGCCGTGGTGGTGGCCGGTGATGTGGAGCCGGCCCAGGTGCTGCGTTTGGCCGAGCGCCATTACGGCGTCATTGCCGCCGGGCCTGTACCGGTGCGCAAGCCGCGCGAGGAGCCACCGCAAAACGGCGTGCGGCGGATCGAGGTAAAGGCGCCGGCCGATCAGGCGTTCAAGTCCTTGATGTTTAAGGTACCCAAGCTCACTTCGCTGGATCCTTCGCCAGAGAACGACGACGCCCTGGCGCTGTCTGTGTTGGCGTCTGTGCTCGATGGCTATTCGGGTGCGCGTTTGGATCGTGCCTTGACCCGAGGTCCCGATCGCGTGGCCGATTCGGTCAGCGTCAGCAACGGTCTGTGGGGTCGTGGCCCGCAGATGTTCACGCTCTCGGGTATCCCCGCGCCGGGCAAGACCGTGCAGCAGGTGGAGTCGGCGCTGCGTGCCGAGGTGGCTCGCATCGCGCGCGAGGGCGTGCAGGAGGCCGAGCTACAGCGCGTCAAGACTCAGTGGATCGCGGGGGAGGTTTACAAGCTCGATTCGGTGTTCAGCCAGGCGCGTGAGATGGGCGCGTTCTGGGCCGTCGGTTTCGAGCCCGACGCGAGCGAGCGTTTGTTTCGTCGCTTACGTGAAGTGACGGCGGCCCAGGTGCAGTCGGTCGCCGCGCGGTATTTCAGCGACGACCAGCTGACCGCGGGGGTGTTGCATCCCTTGCCGCTGGATCCGCAGCGCAAGCCGCGTACGCCGCCAGCCGGCGTGCGCCATTGAGCCCAACCCGAGTACGAGTCCCTGCCATGTCCTTGTTTCGCACCTTGTCTCCCCGGCGATCGACCGCCTGGCTGGTCGCCTTCATGCTGGGCGTCTTCTCGCCTCTGGCTTTTGCCACCTTGCCGATCCAGCACTGGGTGCAGCCCAGTGGCGCGCGGATTTATTTTGTCGAGAGTTCTGCGATTCCCATCGTCGATGTCCAGATCGATTTTGATGCCGGGACCCGGCGCGATCCGGCGGGTAAGCCGGCGCTGGCCAACCTGACGGCAGACATGATGGAGACGGGTATCGTCGCGCGTGACTCGCGGCGGGGCACGCCGGGCGCCGTCACGCGCTACGACGCTGCGATGGACGAGAACCAACTCGGTGAAGCCTGGGCCGATCTGGGTGCGCGGTTCAGCGGGGGGGCGGGCAATGACCGCATGAGTTTTTCCTTGCGCACCTTGGCTGATCCTGAACTGCTGGCGCGGGCAGTGGCTCTGGCCTCCCGCCAGATCGGCGAGCCCTCGTTCTCGGCGACGATCTGGGAACGTGAGCGTGCCCGCCTGGTCGCCTCGCTGCGCGAGTCCTACACGCGGCCGGCCACTGCGGCCTGGCGCGCGTGGGCGCCCGCGGTCTATGGTGATCACCCCTATGGCCAGGAGGCCACCGAGTCCACGCTGGCCACCGTCACGGTGGACGATATGCGCGCCTTTCATGTCCGCCACGTGCAGGCGTGTCGGGCCCGCGTGACGCTGGTCGGCGCGATCAGCCGCGCCCAGGCCGACCAGATTGCGAACACCTTGTTGTCTCGTCTGCCTGCGAGCGTCGGCGTGCGTTGCGAGGTCTTACCGCCCGTGCCTGAGATCGTCCCACTGACGGCACCCGTCACCCGCGAGATTCCGTTCAACTCGGCGCAGGCCCATGTCCTGATCGGGCAACCGGGCTACAAGCGCAACGACCCGGACTTTTTCCCGATGCTGGTGGGCAATTACATCCTCGGCGGCGGCGGTTTCATCTCTCGCCTGGCGACGGAGGTGCGGGAAAAGCGCGGGCTGTCTTACAGCGTCTACAGCAGCTTCTCGCCCGGGCTGCATGCGGGCGCCTTCGCGCTGGGTTTGCAGACCCGCCCAGACCAGGCGCAACAGGCGGTGCAGGTGGCGCGCGAGGTGGTGACGCGCTTTGTCGCCGAGGGACCGACCGAGGCTGAACTTCAGGCGGCGCGTGACAACCTCATTGGCGGATTTGCGCTGCGCATCGACACCAACCGCAAGCTCCTGGACAACGTGTCGACCATCGCCTGGAACGATCTGCCGCTCAATTACCTGGATACCTGGCGCCAGCAGGTGCAAGCTGTCACGGTTCCTGACATCCGGGCGGCGTTTGCGCGCAAGTTGCAGCCGCAGCGGATGGTGACGGTGATTGTGGGTGGGGCTTCTGCTGCCTCCCCTTCTTCCCCTCCTGCGTCTGGGCGTTGACGCTGCTCGGCGTTTTCGTTCTTTTCTTTGGCGGTGAAGCGTCGACAGCCCTCCTTCAGCCATCTCCAACCGGTCTTCCCCACAATCGCCCAGCGCTGTCTCACAAAGTTCGGGCCACGCAGGGAGTCCTTCAAAAGGGGAGAAGAACAGACAGACCAGGGAGAGAACAACTCCTAAGCAGTCTCATCACGCAGCTTCGGCTGCGTTTTTTTTGTGCGGTTTAATGCGCCCATGGCTCCCCCCGCGCCTCGCACCGCCACCCGCGCCCCTCACGAAGTCCGTATCATCGGTGGCCAATGGAAACGCACGCGTCTGCCCGTGGCCGATCGGCCCGGGCTGCGCCCCACCCCGGATCGGGTGCGCGAAACCCTGTTCAACTGGCTCGGCCAAGACCTCACCGGCTGGGAGGTGGTCGATGCCTTTGCCGGCACCGGCGCCTTGGGCCTGGAAGCGGCCTCACGCGGGGCCTCCCGGGTGCTTCTGGTCGAACAAGAGGCCGCTCAGGTCGACGCCTTGCGGGCGCTGGTGCAGCGGCTGTCCGCACAGGCCGTCAAGGTCGAACGAGGCAATGCCATCAGCATCCTGCAGCGCCTGGCCCCCGCCAGCTGCGACCTGGTGCTGCTGGATCCGCCTTTTGATGCGGGCCTTTACGACAAGGCCCTCGCCGCTGCGGCGCCCGCGCTGCGCCCCGCAGGCTGGCTGTACCTGGAGGCCCCCACCGCCTGGACCGAGGCCGCCCTGGCGCCGCTGGGCCTGAGCCTGCATCGCCATCTCAAGGCCGGTGCGGTTCATGCCCACCTGCTGCAAAGGGCCGAGGCAGGCGACGGGTCATAATTTCGCAGGAGCACCTCATGGCCATTTCTGTCACCGCCGTCTACCCCGGTACCTTCGACCCCATGACCCTCGGCCACGAGGACGTCGTGCGTCGCGCCTCGCAGTTGTTCGACAAGCTGATCGTCGTGGTGGCTGTTGGCCATCACAAAAAGCAGACCCTGTTCTCCTTGGACGAACGCATGGCGATGGTGCGTGAACTGGTCAAGCCCTATCCCCGCGTCGAGGTCGAGAGCTTTGGCGGCCTGATGCGTGACTTCGTGGTCGGACGCGGCGCCAAGGCCATGGTGCGGGGTCTGCGCGCGGTGACCGACTTTGATTACGAATTCCAGCTCGCCGGCATGAACCGCAGCCTGATGCCCGATGTCGAGACGGTGTTCCTCACCCCCAGCGACAAGTACCAGTTCATCAGCAGCACCTTCGTGCGCGAGATCGCGTCGCTGGGCGGCGAGATCGACCAGTTCGTCTCGCCCTTGGTGAAGGCGCGCGTGATGGAAAAAGTACGTCAGGCCTGAACATTCGCCTGGCCTCTCTCGGTGTGAGGCCAGGCTGCCCTCGCGGGCCTTCAGGTCGGGGGTTGCGGCCAGGGCCGCAACGCACCACGCAGGTGTTCATAGGCGCGCGCCACCTGTAACACCCCTAGATCGTCAAAGCGCTGGCCCACGATCTGCAAGCCGATCGGCAAGCCGCTGGCGGTGTGGCCGCAGTGAATCGACGCGGCCGGTTGCTCGGACATATTGAAAGGCACGGTGAACCCGATGTGCTCCAGTGGTCGCAGTGGATCGTTGGTGGGCGAGGCCCATTCCGCGTCGAAGGCCGGCACGGGCGAGACGGGTGAGATCACATAGTCAAAGGGTTGGCAGGCCGCCACGGTGGCCACCCGTGTCGCGTGAAACTGGCTCAAGGCCCGGAAGGCCGCTTCGCCGCTCATGCCTGCTACGCTGTCCGCCCAGGCACGGATATAGGGCAGCACCGTGTCGCGCGCTTGCGGCGTCAGCGCCTGCAGGTCGATGTGCGAACGCATGCGCCAGGCGTGGTCCATGCCATCGAGCATGGCCTGTGTCATGAAGGGCTTCATGAGCGTGACCTGTGCCCCCGCACGCTCGAACGCGCGCGCCGCGGCCTCGATGGCCTTTGTGATGTCGCCGTGTACCGCCAGCCCGCAGCCCGCCTCCAGCAGCAAGCCAATACGCAGACCACGCAGCTTCTCGGCGCCCGCGTCGAAAGCCTGCCAGGCGATGTCCTGCCGCGGCAGGCTCATGCTGTCGCGTGCATCGGGGCGACTGAGCACCTGCATGAACAGGGCCGCATCAGCCACCGTGCGCGTCATCGGGCCAGCCGCGCGTCCAGTGTACGGTGGGTCGATAGGCACGCGTCCCAGGCTCGGCTTGAGCGTGAAGATGCCGCACCAACCCGCAGGCAGGCGCAGCGAGCCACCGATATCGGTCCCCACATGCAGCGGCCCGTAGCCGGCGGCGGCCGCTGCGCCTGCGCCCGCGCTGGAGCCGCCGGGGGTCTTACGCAGGTCCCAGGGATTACGCGCCAGCGCGTGGTAGCTGGAAAGCCCCGAGGACAACATGCCGTAGTCCGGCATGGTGGTCTTGGCCAGTACCACCGCGCCAGACTCGCGCACGCGTGCCGCGGGCGGGGCGTCGGCCGAGGCGGGGACGGGCGTGACCGCCCGCGTGCCCAAAGGGGTGGGGTCGCCCTCCGTGGCGATGTTGTCCTTGAGGGTGACTGGCACGCCGTCGATGGGCCCCAGCGGCTCGCCACGCTGCCATCGCGCCTGGCTGGCACGGGCCTGTTCGAGCACGCGCTCAGGTCGCAGCAGAAACAGGGCATGCAGATGCGGCTCCCAGCGCTCCACTTGGGCCAGCACCGATTGCGCCACTTCCAAGGGGGACAGCGCGCGGGTTCGGTAGGCGGCCACCATCTCGGTGGCGGCCAGTGCGTGCAGGGGCGTACTCACGCCCAGGACAGCGCGGACAGGTCGTTGACGAACACCGGCATGTCCTTCCACAGACCGCGCACGTTTTTGTTGGCGACCGTGACCCACTGCGGCTGATAGAGGAAAGCGTGTACAGAGTCGTCGGCGATCAGGCGCTGAATGTCGCCCAATAGCTTGGTACGGTCTTGCGCGCGTGCGGTGTTCTTGTACTTCGAGTAGAGATCGTTGAACTTGGGTGACTGGTAGTTCCAGTAGTAATCCGGCTTGGCGAAGTTGCCCAGGTCAAAGGGCTCGACATGCGAAATGAGGGTCAGGTCGTAGTTCTTTTGCGTGAAGGTGCCTGAGAGCCATTGCGCCCACTCCACGTTTTGCAGCTTGGCGTTGATACCCACCTTGGCCAGCATGGCGGCGATCACCTCGCCACCTTGGCGCGCGTAGGGGGGCGGGGGCAGGGTGATCGTCAGCTCCAGGGGCGTGGTGATGCCGGCTTCCTTGAGCAGGGCGCGTGCCTTGTCCGGGTTGTAGGGGTTCACGCCGGTGGTGTCGACATAGCCTGGTGCGCTGGGCACGTAGTGACTGCCGATCGGGGCGCCATAGCCGTCGCCGGCCCCCTGGATGACCGCCTTGCGGTCGATGGCGGCGGCGATGGCGCGGCGCACACGCACATCGTCCAGCGGTTTTTTCTTGTTGTTGATCGCGAGGATGGTCTTGGCGCGCGAGCCCGAGACCAGCACCTGAAACTTGGCATTGCCATTGAACTGCGCCACGCTGCGCGGCGTGACGCGCGGGAAGGCGTCAATGTCGCCCGCCATCAGGGCGGCGACCTGGGTCGCCGGGTCGGAGATGAAGCGGAAACTCGCGCGCGGGATCTTGACGGCCGCGGCGTTACGGTGTTCGGGCCACTTCTTGAGAGATACCGACGAGCCTCTGACCCAGTTGTCCAGGACGTAGGGGCCGGTGCCCACCGGGCGGGTCGCGTTGGTATCGGCGCTCTTGGGCTCGACCATGATGGCCGTGGCCTGGCCCATGAGAAACAGGAAATCGGGGTCGAGCTCCTTGTTGATGATGACGAGCGTGTGCGCATCGACGGCGCTCACAGCCTCCATGGTGGCGAAGGTGCGCTTGTCCTTGTTGGTGCTCTTGTCGGCGCCGGCGCGCAAAAAGGAAAAGCGCGCGGTTTCGGCGTTGAAGGCTTCGCCGTTATGGAACTTGACGCCCTTGCGCAGACGGAAGGTATAGGTGCGCAGGTCGGGCGAGACCTCCCAGCTCTCGGCCAGCAGGGGCGAGACACTGCCATCCGAGTTGATCTTGGTGAGGGTCTCGTAGAGGTTGTAGAGGGTGATCTCCGCGATGGCGGACGCGGCGCCGGCCGTGGGATCCAGACCTGGAGGCTCTAGCGCCATGGCCAGCGTGAGGCTGTCTTTTCGGCCTTGGGCCAGGGCCGCGCCGGGCAAGTGCGCGAGGGCGGCGAGCGAAGCTGCGTTCGAGAGCAGGTGGCGTCGTTTCATGGTCCGAGTCTTTTCAAGGGAAGAACCGCCGGATCATCGACGAGATGGCGGCGGGGGGGCAAGAGGCAGGAAGTTTTCGTTCAGGCGCCCAGGACAGCATTCAGCAGGGTGCGTGTGTAGGGGTGCTGCGGATCGCGAAACAGACGATCGGGCGGGCCCCGTTCGACGATGCGACCTTGCCATAGCACCACCACCTCTTCGCACAGGTGGTGGACCACCGCCAGATCGTGGCTAATCAATAGGTAGGTCACGCTGTACTGCGCTTGCAGATCCTGCATCAGGTTCAGAACCTGGGCTTGCACCGACACGTCCAGGGCACTCACGGGCTCGTCGGCGACGATCAGGCGCGGCCGTGTGATCAGCGCGCGGGCGATGGCGATGCGTTGGCGCTGACCGCCGGAAAACTCGTGCGGGTACTTGTCTAGATCGGTGATGCGCAGGCCCACCGAATCCAGGACCTCGGCGGCACGCGCCCGCGTATCCGCCGACGCCGCCTCTCGCTGCGCGCGCAGGGGTTCCGTGACGATGTGTTCGACCGTCTGGCGCGGATCAAGCGAGCCATAAGGATCCTGAAACACCATTTGAAAATCCCGCCGGGCTCGCCGCAGATCTGGGGCGTTCATCGCATGGAGATCGCGACCCTGCATCAGAACTCGCCCCGAGGTGGGCGTGTCCAGCGCCATCACCAGGCGCGCCAGCGTGGACTTGCCCGATCCGGACTCACCCACGACGCCCAGGCTGCGACCGGCCTGGAGCGTGAAGCTCACGCCCTGCAGCGCCTGCACCGCGGGAGGCGGCTGCAGCAAACGCTCGCGCGGCAGCGTGTAGGTGCGCACCAGATCCTCCACGCGCAGCAAGGGGGCCGTGTCATCGATCATGGCGTGTCGCTTCGTGTATCTCGGGGTGCTGCGATGGCATCGAGCCGGATGCAGCGCACCGCGTGGTTCTGGCCCAGGTCGGTCGCAGTGGGCGTGGTGTGATGACACGCGAGTGCCACGTGGGCGCAGCGCCCCGCGAAGGCGCAGCCTGCGGGTAGGTCGGCCAGTTCGGGCACCGTGCCGGGGATCGTGATCAGACGCTGCCCGCGCGGCGCCAACAGCGCGGGACGCGCGCCAAACAGGCCCTGGGTATAGGGGTGACGTCGCTGCGCGAACACATGTGCGGTGGGGCCGCTTTCCACCACGCTGCCGCCGTACATCACCATCATTCGCGCCACGCTGCGGGCGATCACGCCCAGGTCGTGCGAGATTAGGAGCAAGGCCATGCCGCGCTCGTCGACCAGCTCGCGCAGCAGATCCAGGATTTGCTTTTGCACGGTCACATCCAGCGCCGTGGTGGGTTCGTCCGCGATCAACAGGTCAGGGCCGCAGGCCAGCGCCATCGCGATGGTGATGCGCTGGCGCTGCCCGCCCGAGAACTGGTGGGGGTAGGCATCGGCGCGCCGCGCGGCGTCGGGGATGCCGACGCGATCGAGCAAGGCGATGGCGGCCTCGCACGCCTGTGCGGCTGACAGCTGACGATGCAGGCGCAGCGGCTCGGCCACCTGTTGCACCACCGTGTGCACAGGGTTCAGGGCGGTCATGGGCTCCTGAAAGATCATGCCGATGCGGTCACCCCGCAGCGCCGACCAGCCCGGTTCATCCAGTCCGACCAGCTCCTGGCCGTCCAGCCGAATGCTGCCGGACACGCGCGCTCCCTCGGGCAACAGGCCCATGAGGGCCATCGCTGTGAGCGACTTGCCGCAACCCGATTCACCCACCAGGCCCAGGGTGTCACCCCGCGCCATCGAGAAGCCGACATCGAGCACGGCCAGTGCCGGCCCGCGTTGCGTGGGCAGTTCGATGCGCAAGTCCTGGACGTCCAGCAAGTTCATGACGGCGTTTAGCGTTTGCGCACGAGTTTGGGATCCGACAGATCTCGCAGGCCATCTCCCAGCAGGTTCAGGCCCAGTACCGCCAGGGCGATGGCCATGCCGGGGTAGACCGCCAGCATCGGCGCCTGGAACAACAGGGTTTGCGCCTCGCTGAGCATGCGGCCCCAGGACGGTTGCGGCGGCTGGGTGCCCAGGCCCAGATAGGACAGGGCAGCTTCGGCCAGGATGGCGATGGCAAAGCGGATAGTGGCCTGCACCACTAGCACCGACGCGATATTGGGCAGCACATGCTCCCAGGTGATAGCCCAGGTGCTCTGGCCGCTGGCGCGCGCTGCCAGGACATACTCGCGCGCCCATACGGCGTTCGCGCTGGCGCGCGTGATGCGCGCGAAGGTGGGGATGTTGTAGATGCCGATGGCGATGATGGCGTTGACCATGCCCGGCCCGAAGACGGCGGTGAGCATGATGGCCGAGAGGACGGCGGGGAAAGCGAAACCGAAATCGCACACGCGCATGAGGCCTTCTTCCACCCACCCGCGCCGCGCGGCAGCCAGCAGGCCCAGGCCCACCCCGATCACGAGGCCGATGCCCACCGCGATCACGCCCACGACGATGGACGCACGCGCGCCCACCAGCAGCAGCGAGGCGATGTCGCGCCCATACGGGTCGGTTCCGAGCCAGTGGCTGGCATCGGGCGCGCGCAGGCGCAGGGCCATGTCGATTTCGTAGGGTGAATACGGTGTCCACACCAGCGACAGCATGGCCGCCCCCACCAGCAACACGGTCAGGATCAGACCGATGGCGAAGCTCGGATGGCGCAGTGCGCGCTGACGCAGGGACGTCATATGTCGCTGGCCTTCACCCGCGGATCGATCACCGCATACAGCACATCGACTACGAAGTTCACGACCACCACCATCACCGCCAGCAGCATCACGCAGTTGCGCACCACGATCAGGTCGCGATTCGCGATGGACTGGAAGATCAGCCGACCCAGACCGGGCAGGTAAAACACGCTCTCGACTACGATGGTGCCCGCCAGCAACTCGGCGAACTGCAGCCCCATCACCGTGATGACCGGGATCATCGCGTTGCGCAGCACATGCCCCCACATCACCCGGCGTGGGCTGGCGCCCTTGGCGCGCGCGGTGCGTACGAAGTCTTCGCGCATGACCTCGAGCACCGAGGAGCGGGTGATGCGCGCCAGGATGGCCGCCTGCACCACGGCCAGCGACAGCGCCGGCAGGATCAGGGCGCGCAGGCCCTCGAACACGCCGTCTTCCCAGCCCGGAAAACCGCCCGCTGCAAACCATTTCAGGTGCACCGCGAACAGCAGGATCAGGAGGATGGCGAACCAGAAGTTGGGAATGGCAATGCCCACCTGAGTCAACCCCATCACGCCCACATCACCGGCCTTGTGGTGGCGCGCCGCGGCATAGACGCCGGCGGCCAGCGCCAGCACCACGGTCAGGGCCATGGCCATCAGCGCCAAGGGCACGGTGAGGGTCAGGCGCTGCATCACCAACTCGCCCACGGGAGTGCTGTAGGCGTAGCTCAGACCCATATCGCCGGTGAGAAGGCCCGCGATCCACTGACCGTAGCGGGCGAGTGCGGGCTGGTCCAACCCCAGCTTGGCGGTCAGGGCCGCCACGGCCTCGGGCGAGGCGTCGGGCCCCATCAAGACCTGAGCGGCGTTACCCGGCAGGACCTCGAGCACCGCGAACACCACGACGGACGTGCCTGCCAATGTGGCCAGGAGGGTGATCAGGCGCTTGAAAAGGAACAGGGCCATGCAAGCGCGGGATAATGCCAGAAGCATGAAATCAAGGATTTCGCCATGGCCCTGATGATCACCGACGAGTGCATCAACTGCGATGTGTGCGAACCCGAATGCCCGAACGAGGCGATCTTTCTGGGGCCCGAGATCTACCAGATCCACCCGGATAAATGCACCGAGTGTGTGGGGCATTTCGAGACGCCCCAGTGCGTGCAGGTGTGCCCCGTCGCCTGTATTCCGGTCAACCCCGATCGGGTGGAAGACCGAGAGACGCTCTGGCAGAAATATCGCCGCCTGACCGGCCAGGCGAGCTGACGCAGCGCGCGCTCAAACGCCTTCAGGCCGAGGCGGCTTGGGTCGGGGTGGCTTGTGCGTATGCACCACCAGTGTGGCCTTGGCCATGTCCCCCGCCAGCAACTCGGGAGCCGCCTTGAGCGTGCGCGCCACGCAGCCCTCGATCGCTTCGCGATCCGCAGGCGCCGGTTTCTTGAGCACCCAATCGGCCACCTCGTTTTTGTCGCCCGGATGCCCGATCCCCAGGCGCAGCCGCCAGTAATCGCCTGTGCCTAATTGCGCATGGATATCGCGCAGCCCGTTGTGGCCGCCATGCCCACCGCCGAATTTGAGCTTGGCCTGACCGGGGGGCACATCGAGTTCGTCGTGCACCACCAGGATGTCTTGCGGCGCGATCTTGAAAAAACGCGCCAACGCCGCGACCGACTTGCCCGAGAGGTTCATGTAGGTCTGGGGTTCGAGCAGCCAGACGGTCTGGCCGTTCACGTTGCCGCGGGCGAGCAGGCCGTGGTAGCTGCGGTCGGCCACTAGCGAGAGTTTGAGTTCGCGCGCCAAGGCATCGACCCACCAAAAGCCCGCGTTGTGCCGCGTGGCCTCGTACTCGGTGCCCGGGTTGCCCAGGCCAACGAACAGCTTGATCATGGGGCTGTATTAGAAGCGAATTTAGGAATGAAAAAGGCCCGCGCGAGCGGGCCTTCGGGGTGCGACGCTTAAACAGCCAGCGCTTATTTCTTGGCAGGCTTGGCGTCGGCAGCGGGCTTGGCACCGGCCTTGGCATCCGCCGCGGGGGCAGCAGCGGCGGGCGCGGCCACTTCTTCGGCGGCGGTCGTCACGACCGATACCAGCACCGGGTTCTTCTTGCCACGGGTCACGGCGGTCACGCCCTTGGGCAGGGTGATGTCGTCCAGGTGCAGCGAGGTGCCCTTCTTCAGACCAGACAGATCGACCTCGATGAACTCGGGCAGATCGGCAGGCAGGCAGGTGATGTCCAGTTCGGCCATCACGTGATTGACCACGCAGGCTTCGAACTTCACGGCCTGCGATTCCTCGGACTTCACGTAGTGCAGTGGCACCTTCATGTGCAGCTTGGTGGAGGCATCGACTTTCTGGAAGTCCACGTGCAGCACCAGTTGCTTGAACGGGTGGTATTGCACGTCACGCAGCAAGACCTTGCTGGTCTGGCCGCTCAGTTC
>CANHSE010000012.1 GCA_947463025.1 Comamonadaceae bacterium | reverse complement strand
GGCACGGCGATCGAGCGCAAGCCGATCTCCAATTCCTCGTCGATGAGGGCATAACCCTGCTGGCGGGCGCGGTCGATCTCTTGCAGGATGTCGCGCAGGCCGGTGCGGGTTTGCGGCGTGAGCGCCGGGCGCGACATGCGATTGAGCAGGAAGCGGACCTCCTCTTTGGGCATCTCCGCTAGCAGCACCCGCCCGGTGGCACTGCAATACGCGGGCAGACGCGCGCCCACCTCGAGCCCGGCGGACAGGCTGCGCCTGTGCGTGGACCGCGCCACGAACACCGCATCTTGCGAGTCGAGCACGGCGATCGACGCCGATTCGCGGGTGCGTTCGCTGGTCATCTCCAAGATCGGCTGGGCCACCTGGGTCAAGGCGCTGGAGGCCACATAGGCATGCCCCAGCCTCAAGGCGCGCGAAGCCAGGCGAAATTGCCGACCGTCTTGGGCGACATAGCCCAATTCGCGCAGCGTGATCAGGCAGCGCCGCACCGAGGCCTTGGTGTGGCCCGTGATCTGCGCTAACTCCGACAGTGTGGCTGGCCCCCGCAGCAGGCCGAAGGCCTCGATTACTGCCAGGCCCTTTTCCAGGACGATCACATATTCGGTGTCCTCGCGGGTGCGGGCGGCGGGGGAGGGGGCGGAGGCGGAGGGCGGCACGGGGGGCTTAAAAGTTCGCAATGCGAACAATATAGCCGTTCGCGTTGACCCTCCTCCGGCCCCGCTCCTAGACTGAGACGGGTAACCACCACGATGCGCCGGTCCACGGCGCCGACACGAGGAGACATGAGCCCCATGGAAAGCACCGCGCAACGGCCGGTCGCTGTGAACGCGCCCGTGACCGATCTGGATCCCTATGCCGATGCGGTTTTGGATGACCCCTATCCGCATTACGAGCGACTGCGCGAGCTGGGGCCGATCTTCTACCTTTCGCGTTATGACGCCTACGGCCTGGCCCGGCATGCCGAGATCGACGCCGTGCTGCGTGACCCCGCCACCTTCTGCTCCAGTGCGGGCGTGGGCCTGGCCAACTTCCACACCACCGCCGCATGGCGCAAGCCCAGCATCATTTTGGAGGTGGATCCGCCGATGCACGCGCGCACGCGCAAGGTGGTGGCGGGCCTCCTGGCGCCTGCGTCCATCAACAAGCTGCGTCCGACCTTCGAGCAGCAGGCCGAGCGCCTCGTTGATGCCTTGTTGCAGCAAGGCGGTCAGATCGATGCCGTGCCCGCGCTGTGTGAGGCCTATCCGCTGAAGGTGTTCGCCGACGCCGTGGGGATCCCCGCGCAGGGCCGCGAGACCTACCTGCTGCCTTATGGCGATATGGTGTTCAACGCCTTTGGTCCGGTCAACGAGCGCTTTCAGGCGTGCCTGGCGAAGGCGCAGCAGGGCGCCATTGAGTGGATTGGGGAAGTTTGCAAGCGCGAGAACCTCACGTCCGACGGCCTGGGCATGCAGTTGTACCAAGCGGCCGACGAAGGCCTGCTGGCCCCCGACGAGGCGCCGATGCTGGTGCGTACGCTGCTGTCGGCCGGCCTGGACACCACCGTGTTCACGCTGTGCAACGCGGTGCTTTCTTTTGCCCGCCACCCGGATCAATGGGCGCTGGTGCATGCCAATCCGGCGCTGGCGCGTCAGGCGCTGGAAGAAGTGCTGCGCTATGAGAGCACTTTCCATTCGTTTTATCGCACCACTACGCGCGATGTCGACATCGCCGGCGTGCAAATGGCACCCGAGCAAAAGATCTGTGTGCTGATTGGCTCGGCCAACCGCGATCCGCGTCGTTGGGGCGAGACGGCTGATCGCTTCGATGTGACACGCCGCGCCGTCGGCAACATGGCCTTTGGCACCGGCATCCATGGATGCGCCGGTCAGATGATTGCGCGCCTCGAAGGCGAGACCCTGCTGACCGTCCTGGCGCGTCGCGTCAAGGCGATTCACCTCGAGGGCGCGCCCTCGATGCATTACAACAACTCGGTGCGGGGCTACACCCGCATGCCCGTGCGCCTGGTGGCCGCTTAAGGCGCCACCCCTACCGCACGCCCCCTTTTTTTCGAAGAACACCGCATGCCCACCATCACCTATGTTCAACCCACGGGCGAGCGCCAGACCGTGCCAGCCGATGCGGGCGCCACCGTGATGCTGACCGCCATTGCCCATGGCATCGGCGGCATCGTGGCCGAGTGTGGTGGCGCGGCCATGTGCGCCACCTGCCACGTCTACCTGGATCCGGCCAGCGCCGCGCTCGTGGCACCGGTCAGCGAAGTCGAGAACGAGATGCTCGAGAGCGCCGCCAGCGGCCGCCGCGAGAACAGCCGTTTGAGCTGCCAGATCGTGGTGCCCGCGGGCGACCACGATGTCATCGTGCACGTGCCCTCGCACCAGGTTTGAGCGCGCATGGAAGATTCGGTTGTCATCGTCGGCGCCGGACAGGGTGGCTTTCAGGTGGCAGCGTCGCTGCGCGAGGAAGGCTATGCGGGGGCGATCACCCTGATCGGAGATGAAGACGGCCTGCCCTATCAGCGCCCGCCGCTGTCCAAAGGGTTTTTGTCAGGGCAGACCGATGCGCCCGCCTTGTCGCTGCGGCCACAAGCGTTTTATGCCGAGCGCGAGATCGACTATGTGGCGGGTGCGCGCGTGACCGCCATCGACCGCGGGGCGTCCTGCGTGCGTCTGACCGACGGGCGCGCTCTGAGGTATCGGCACCTGGTGCTGGCCACCGGCGCGCGTGCCCGCATGCCCGATCTCCCCGGCGTGACCTTGGACGGTGTGCTGCCCTTGCGCACCCAGGCCGACGCGCTCCAGCTGCGCGACGCGATGGCGCAGGCGCGTCGCATCGTGATCGTGGGCGCCGGCTTCATCGGGCTGGAGGTAGCCGTGATCGCGCAGGCCCAGGGCCTGGAGGTGGACGTGCTGGAACTGGGTGATCGCCCGCTGGCGCGTGCGGTGTCATCGCTCACGGCCGATGTCTTGCAGCAGTCGCTGCAGCAGCGTGGCGTTCGATTTCATTTCGGTACGGGCCTGCAGGCTGTGCTCGGGGCGCGGGGGCGCGTGCGGGCGGTGCTGACCTCGGCGTCGCCGCATCAAGCGGCCGACGAATTACCCGCCGATCTCGTGGTGATCGGAATCGGCGTGGTGGCCAACGACGAACTGGCGGGACAGGCGGGCTTGCCGGTGCGCGAGGGCGTGCAAGTGGATGCCCACCTCCTGACCGCCGACCCCGCGATTTCCGCGATCGGCGACTGCGCACGCTTTCCGATGGCGGGGGAGGCTGCTGCGATCCGCCTGGAGTCGGTGCAAAACGCGGTGGACCAGGCACGCTGTGTGGCCGCTCGCATCGCCGGTCGGCCTGCGCCTTACCGCAAGGTGCCCTGGTTCTGGAGCGATCAGGGCGCCAACCGCTTGCAGATCGCGGGCCTGGCGCAGTCCAGCGATGTCGCCGTGCTGCGCGGCGAGGTCTCGCAGGGGCGGTTTTCGGTATTGCGCCTGCGTGAGGGCCTGCTGACGGCCGTCGAATCCATCAACCATCCCGCTGACCACATGGCCGCCCGTAAATTGCTGGCGGCCCCCCTTCACCTCACCCCCACCCAGGCGGCCGACGCGCGCGTGAAACTCGCCGAGCTGGCCCCCACTGCTTGATATGACGACCCACCTGACCGTGACCCCTGAGTCCCCCAAAACCATCCTGATCACCGGCGGTGCCAGCGGCATCGGCTACGCGTTTTGCGCGCACATGGTGGGCCTGGGCCACCGCGTGGTGGTGGCCGACCTGCGCGGCGCCGACGAGGCGGCCCAGCGACTGCGTGACGCCGGCGGCCAAGCGATCGGGGTGACTGCCGATGTCGTGAGCGAAACCGATGCCGCCGCGATGGTGCAAGCTGCCGAGACCACGTTTGGGGGGCTCGATGCCCTGGTGAACAACGCGGGCTTGTTCACCACGCTCACGCTCAAGCCCTTTGACCAAATCAGTAACGCCGAGTGGATGCGGGTGATGGAAGTCAACTCGATGGGGCCGTTCAACTGCGCCAAGGCGGCCTTGCCGGCTTTGCGTCGCAGCGGCCGAGGCCGCTTGATCAACATTGCCTCGACCGTTCCGATCAAGGGGCCGCCCAATATGGCGCATTACGTGGCGAGCAAGGGCGCGGTCATCGGCTTTACGCGCTCACTGGCCCGCGAGCTGGCCAAGGACCACATCACCGTCAACGCGATCGCTCCAGGTTTCACCCTGAGCGACGGCGTGCTGCAAACCGATTTGCACCAGCGCATTGGCGACAACGCCCGGACGGTGGGCCGCTGCATCCAGCGCGATCAGGTGCCCGCTGATCTGGTGGCCGCCCTGGCGTATCTGGTCAGTGATGGCGCCGCCTTCGTGACGGGCCAGACGCTGGCCGTCGATGGCGGCGGCGTCTTCCTCTGACGCAGACCCCGCACACTTTTTCCCCGCACCCAGACCCCAAACCAACTAGGAGATACACCATGATTCAGCGACGCCGACTTATTCAATCCGGTGCTGCACTTGCGCTGGGCGCCCCCGCGCTCACAGGCCTCGCGCAGCAAAGCGTGACCCTGAAGTTCCACACCTTCATGTCGCCGGCTTCGAACGTCTGGCTCTACATCCACAAGGCCTGGATGGCCAAGGTGGAAAAGGAATCGAATGGGCGGATCAAGTTCGAGGGCTATCCCGCCATGCAATTGGGCGGCACGCCCCCCAACTTGTATGACCAGGCGCGCGACGGCGTGGTCGACATCTCCTGGACGCTGCCTGGTCTGACCGGTGGCCGCTTTCCGCGTGCCGAGGTGTTCGAACTGCCGTTCATGATGAAGGACGCCGAGGGCGCCTCACGCGCGGCGTGGGAATACTTCACCACCATGATGCCCGACGAGTTTAAGGAAACCCACACCCTGGCGTTCCACACCCATGGCCGCGGTCTGCTGCATACGAGGACCAAGCTGGTGAAGTCGGCGTCCGATCTGCGTGGGATGAAGATTCGGGGGCCTTCGCGCATGGCCACCAAGCTTCTGGGCAAGACCGGCGCGACGCCGGTGGGTTTACCCTTGCCGGCCGTCGCGGACGCCCTGAGCAAAGGGACGGTGGACGGCTGCGCCTTGCCCTGGGAGGTGATCTCCTCGGTCAAGGTGCATGAACTGTGCAAGTTCCACAGCGAGTTCCCTGAGAGCAGCCCGGCGCTCTACACCTCGGTGTTCGTGATGTCGATGAACAAGGCCAAGTACGACTCCCTGGCGCCGGACCTCAAGCGGGTCATCGATGCCAACTCGGGCGCCAACGTCTCTGCCTGGATGGGGAAAGTGCAGCAAGACTACGACCCGATCAGCCGCAAGATGGTGCTCGATCTTGGAAATACCGTGCACACCTTCGGTGCCGCCGAGACCGCCGAGTTCCAGAAGCTCACGGACAACGTGGACGATGAGTGGGTGGCCGAGGTGACCAAGCGTGGCTTTGACGGCAAGAAGCTGCTGGAAAGCGCCAAGTCCCTCATCGCCAAACACAGCAAGCGCACCTGAGCGCGCACAGCGCACGCGATTCGAAGTCTTTCACCCCGAGTTGACTGAGCATGCAAGCACCTACCCCCCGCTGGAGCGGGCCCGGCTACACGCGTATCCCGTACGCGATCTACACCGACACCGCGGTTTCGCGCCAGGAGCAGGAGCGGATTTTTCGCGGGCCGACGTGGAACTACCTGTGCCTGGATGCCGAGCTGCCCGAGCCGGGCTGCTATCGCACCACCCATGTGGGCGACACGCCCGTGGTGGTGGTGAAGGACGACGACGGTGAGATCTACGCCTTCGAAAATCGCTGCGCCCACCGCGGCGCGTTGATCGCCCTGGAGAAAAGCGGGCGCGCGCCCAGTTTCCAGTGCGTCTATCACGCCTGGAGCTACAACCGCCAGGGCGATCTGACGGGGGTCGCATTCGAGAACGGCGTGAAGGGCCAGGGCGGTATGCCCAAGACCTTTTGCAAGCAAGAACACGGGCCGCGCAAGCTGCGGGTAGCCGTGTACTGCGGGCTGGTGTTTGGCAGTTTCAGTGACGATGTGCCGCCGATCGACGAGTATTTGGGCGAGGAAATCTGCGCGCGCATCGAGCGGGTGCTGCACAAGCCCGTGAAGGTGATCGGGCGCTTCACCCAGGCGCTTCCGAACAACTGGAAGCTCTATATGGAGAACGTGAAAGACAGCTACCACGCGAGCTTGTTACACCTATTCTTCACCACCTTCGAGCTCAATCGGCTGTCGCAAAAAGGCGGCGTGATCGTCGATGAATCAGGCGGCCACCATGTGAGCTTCTCGATGATCGATGGTGCCGCGGCCGACACCTCCTACCGCGAGCAGGGCCTGCGCTCGGACACGGATCGTTATCGGCTCAAGGACCCCGGTGTGCTCGAGGGCTTCCAGGAGTTCGACGACGGCGTGACCTTGCAGATCTTGTCGGTGTTTCCGGGCTTTGTGCTGCAGCAAATCCAGAACTGCCTGGCCGTGCGCCAGCTGGTGACGACCGGACAGGACAAGTCCGAGCTGCACTGGACCTACCTGGGCTATGCCGACGACACGCCGGCGCAGCAAAAAGCACGGCTCAAGCAGCTGAATCTGGTGGGGCCGGCGGGCTTCATCTCCATGGAGGACGGCGCGGTGGGGGGCTTTGTGCAACGGGGTATCGCAGGCGCTGACGATCACGAGGCCGTGGTCGAAATGGGCGGCGACAGCGTGGCCTCCAGCGCGGGACGCGCGACCGAGACCTCGGTGCGTGGCTTCTGGAAGGCCTACCGCACGTACATGGAGAGCCCGGCATGATCGACCTGCTCGCGCTGTGCGCCTTCAATGCGGCCTACGCGCATGCCATCGACAACGACCAGTTGGAGAAGTGGCCGGATTTCTTCACCGAAGACTGCCTGTATCGCATCACCAGCGCCGACAACGAGCGCGAGGGACTGCCCGCCGGCATCGTCTACGCCGACTCGCGCGCCATGCTGCAAGACCGGATCGCGGCGCTGCGTGAGGCCAATATCTACGAGCGTCAGTCGTACCGCCACTTGCTGGGGATGCCGCTGGTGATCGCATCGGATTCCGACACCGCCACGGCCTGCACGCCCTTCATGGTGGCGCGCATCATGCTGCACGGCGAGACGCGTCTGTTTGCCACCGGCGAGTACCGGGATCGGTTTGTGCGCCGTGAGGGGCAATTGTTGTTGGCCGAGCGTGTGGCCGTGTGCGACAGCACGGTGACCGATACCTTGCTGGCCCTGCCGCTTTGATTCCATGACCTTCGAGATTCGCATCGCGGACAGCGATGTCCATTTTTCGGCGCAAGCCGGTCAGACCGTGCTCGATGCCGCACTCCAGGCGGGCATCGAGTTGCCGTATTCCTGCCGCAAAGGCGTGTGCGGTACGTGCGCAGGCGGCGTAGTGTCCGGTCAGGTGCAGGGCCCGGCTCGTACCGAAGCCACGCCCGAAGGCCAACTCCTGCTGTGCGTGTGCACCCCGCAGAGTGATCTGCAGATTTCGCCTCTGAGCTGGCGCCGGATCGATCCGACGGCGCGGCGCCGTGTGCAGGTCAAGGTGTTTCGCAATACGCTGGCCGCACCGGATGTGAGCCTGCTGGTGCTGCGCCTGCCGGCCGGCCAACGCGCGCGCTTCAAGGCCGGCCAGTACGTGCAGGTGTGCCTGCCCGATGGCAGCCAGCGCGCGTACTCGCTGGCCAATCCGCCGCACGAGAGCGACACCCTGCAGCTGCATGTGCGTCATGTCCCTGGCGGCCAGTTCACCCAGATCGTGACCACGCTGGAGTCTGGTTCGATGTTGGACGTGGAGTTGCCCTTCGGTCAATTCGAGCTGCGCGAAGCGTCGACCGCGCCCATGTTGTGCGTGGTGGGTGGCACCGGCTTCGCCCCCGTGAAATCGCTGCTGGATCACATGCTCAAAAAAGGCATCCGTCGCCCCGTCACGCTGGTGTGGGGCGCGCGCGATCGCCAGGGGCTGTACCTGCCCGCTGCGGTCAAGCGCTGGCAGCAAGCGTGGCACGATTTCCGTTATGTGCCAGCGATCGAAGATGCGGCCGACGCCCAGGCCCTGGACGCTTTTCACGGGCGGGTGGATGCGGCGGTGCGCTCGCTGTATGCGGATGCGAGCGCGCTGGCCGATCACGAGGTGTATTGTTGCGGCGCGCCGGCGATGGTGACCGCCACGCGCGGGGCCTGTGCCGATTCGCTCGGGCTGGACGCGCGCAATTTCTTCAGTGACAGCTTTGTCCCCGGGCCCGCCCATGTGGACGCTGCGCCCGCCTGAGGTGCTCGCCCCTTCAACCGCTCTCCATCGATTGCGACCATGACATCCTCTTCGCCCGACACCCTTAGCACCGACATCACTGCCGCACAGGTTCAGGCCACGCTGGTACAACGCCCAGTGCGGCATCTGATCGGCGGGCAATTGGTGAACAGCGCGCAGACCTTTTCGGTGATTCACCCGGGCACAGGCGCGGTGTGCGCCCCCTGCGTGGAGGCCACGCGCGCTGATCTGGATCACGCGGTGGCCAGCGCGCGCGCCGCGCAGCCTGCCTGGGGCGCTACCCCGCCTGCCGAGCGCCGTGCCGCCTTGCTGCAATTGGCGGCGGTGATCCGCACCCACCAAGACGAATTGACCGGGCTCATCACGCTGGAACAGGGCAAGCCGCTGGCGACCGCCCGGATGGAGGTCGGCCGTGCCGCCATGCTGGTGGAGCAGTTCGTGCAGATGGAGATCGCCCCCGAGTCCTTGCGCGATGACGCCACGGGGCGCGTCGAGGTGCATTACCGCCCGCTGGGCGTGGTGGGTGCGATCACGCCCTGGAACATGCCCTTGGTTCTGAGCGTGCCCAAGATCGCGCACGCGCTGTACGCGGGCAACACCGTGGTGCTCAAGCCCAGCCCCTACACCCCGCTGGCGATACTGCGCTTGGCCGAGTACGCCCGGACCTTGTTCCCGGCGGGGGTGCTCAATGTGTTGGCCGGCGGCAATGCGCTGGGTCAGTGGATCAGTGAGCATCCTGGCATCGACAAGATCTCGTTCACCGGCTCGATCGCCACGGGTCGGCGTGTCATGGCGTCGGCGGCGGGCAACCTCAAGCGCCTGACCTTGGAGCTGGGGGGTAATGACCCCGCGATCGTGTTGCCGGACGCGTCGATCGACACCATCGCACAGGCCTTGTTCGATGCATCGTTCGTCAACTGCGGCCAGGTGTGCATGGCCATCAAGCGCTTGTATGTGCACGCGTCTTTGTATGAGCAGGCATGCGAGCGTTTGGCGCAGATCGCGCGTGCGGTGAAAGTAGGCGATCCGTTCGCGCCTGGAACCCAGATGGGGCCGGTGCAAAACCGCGCGCAGTTCGACATCGTGCAATCTATCCTGGCCGATACGTGGCAGCAGCCTGGCGCTCGCGTGCTCGCGGGCGGCCACGCGCTGCCGGGCGATGGCTATTTTGTGGAGCCGACGGTGGTGGCTGGACTGGCCGAAGGCACGCGTCTGGTCGATGAAGAACCTTTTGGTCCGGTGCTTCCTGTGATTGCGTACACCGATATCGACGACGCGATTGCCCGCGCCAACCGCAGCCCCTACGGCCTGGGGGCTTCGGTGTGGGGCGGCGACGCCGTCCGGGCGAGCGAGCTGGCGCTGCAACTGCATGCCGGCACGGTTTGGGTGAATCGTCATATGGGCGCCGACCCCTTCGCCCCCTTTGGTGGCGCCCGTCAATCGGGCATCGGTCGGCAATACGGCATGGCGGGCTTGAAGGGGTACATGGAAGGTGTGACCCTGTTTCTGCCGCCGCGCCGCTGAGCGCGACGCTCAGGGCGACTTCATCTGCTGCTGCCACCGCGCGGGCAGCAGGTCGATCGGTTCTTTGTGCCAGGCTGAAATGCTAGTCGGGGCACCCGGGCACCCTGCTGAGGCCCGTTTCATGAGCGCAGCGCCTGCGCACCATCCCATGAGTCAACGCCCCCTGTGAGGCGGGTGCGCGTGCGCCTTATCGCGCCGCTTGCGCTCGTGACCCCGATAACAAAAAGAGTACTTTAGAACTCATTTATTTGAGTGTGTGGGCGTCTCTGATCGCTCTCACGTGACGGGAATCAGACCCTCTAATCAAAAAATAAAATAAATTACTAAATTAACTACTACTGTAGTAATATTTAACGAATATGCAAGGCTCGCAACATCTCTCTCCCTCCGACGGCACAGCGTCGTCGGGAGGGCGGCCGACTATTCCGGCGATCACCGTGATGGGTGGGGCGTCGTGTGGCAACGCACAGTCCGCGTGATCGCGCGTGATCAGACTGGCCCTCTTTTCAAGGAGAAGACGATGACCGACCCCTATGAGACCCAGAAAATGAAACTGATTCATGACCTGAAAACGGCAGTGAGTGACGTTCAGGCCCTGATGCACGCGCCGTCTGCAGACGACAAAAGCAGCGTCGCTGCACTCAAGCAGTCGGTGTCCGACCAGCTCGGAAAAGCGATGGACCGTCTGCATCGTCTCGAGACCTATGCGAGCGACAAGCTGACTCACACCGCGCAAAGCACACAGACCTACGTTCAGAACCACCCGCTCCAAGCTGTGGGGCTGTCGGCCGTACTGGGCTTGTTGGTGGGCCTGCTGGCCAGGCGGCGTTGAGGAGGGATACACGCATGGATGAATCCTGGTTGCAGCGCCTGCTCGCGCGAACGGGCTGGATCGGTACCGTGATCGCCTTGGTGGAAATCGAGTGGCGTGCGGTCTCCTGCAGGCTCAGGGCGTTTCGAAAAAATCTGCTGATCGCGCTGTGTATGGCGGCCATTGGGTTCATCCTCATCGGCATCAGCCTGATCGCTTTGGGCGCACTGCTCGTCGCTTCCTGGTGGCAGGAGTACCCACTGCAATCACTCGGCGTGCTGACCCTGTTGTATGCCGGTGTGGGCGTCTTGATGATCGGAAGGTCTGTTCGTCGCATCACAGGACCCACCTCATGACGGTGTTGTCCGCGCGCGAAGGTCAATGCACGGAGGCGGCTATGTGCGAAGACCAACGCATGAGCTGGACACGACCTCCTACACTGGACTCGGCAGTACAAGGGAGTACAAGAATGAACATTGCCCAGTCGTCTATCGTCAAGCAAGGCAATAGATTGATGGCTTCGCTAGCAGAACAGGATTGGGAGCGCTGGAAGCCCCAGATCGAGTTGGTGCATCTGAAGATCGGCGAGATTCTTTTTGACGCCGGGCAGCCGATCAACCACATCTACTTCCCCCTAACCGCCATCATCTCGCAGCAATACGATTTCGATGACGGCAAGTCTGCCGAATTTGCCCAAATGGGCAATGAAGGAATGGCCGGCGTGTTCATCTTCATGGGAAGCGCATCGACGTCCAGCAAGGCCGTCGTGGTCGCCAGTGGGATTGCGTACCGACTCCCTGCGTCCTGGATGTTGCAGGAGTTCAATTCGTCGGGTCTGTTCCGTCAATTGATCCTGCATTACATGCAGATCCTCATGACCAATGCCTCTCAGTTGGCGGTGTGCAACCGACGCCATAGCATCGAGCAGCAGCTGAGTCGAACCCTGCTGCTTCAACTCGATCGCGTCGCAGGCAACGACTTGTCGCTCACGCATGAAGTGATTTCGCGCTCCTTGGGCGTGCGGCGCGAAGGCGTCAGCGAAGCCGCCAAGCGACTTGAAAAAATGGGAGCTATCCGCTATTCGCGGGGACATATCGAAGTTCTCAATCGCGGCGCGCTTTTGAAAACGACCTGTGAGTGCTACGGCATCATCAAGCGAGAAGACCTGAGGCTCTTTCCGGTCCTGTAATCCCTGCATCGCGACCCCCACACCGTGTGGGGCGCCGCGCAAGTTAGTCAGTGTCCCGTCGTATGCGTGAGAGCAAGCCCACTCGGTTGTCGCATTGGAGCTTCTGGTAGATGTGCTTGAGATGCGCCTTGACCGTGCCTTCTCCCATGGCGAACGTGCGTGCGATCTCGCGGTTTGACTGACCGCGAATCAGGAGTTGAACCACCGACAGCTCCCGCAGTGTGAGGTGTCGCTTGAAGAACGGCGGCGCCAGCGGCACGTCGTTGCGGGCAAGCCCGAAGATCGAGAAATCATCATCCAGCCACTGCTGGCCATGATGCACCTCGCGTATGCATTCCATCAGGACCTCTTTGGGCTTGCGCTTGGATACCAGCCCATTGACACCTTCAGCCATCGCCTCCAAGGCCCCCAGAAGGTTCGCATGGGTAAAGATCACGGGCAGGGTTCGGAGTCGCGCATTCTTCAGATCGCGGATCAGACTCAAGCTGTCTTTCTCGCTTAGCGTGAGTTCCATCACGACGATATCCGGCTGATGTTTCAAGATCTCACGCCAGGCCGTCGCTCCGTCGCGAACGCAGTTCTTCACGACGAAGTCGGGATGATTCGCGAAGGTGTGATTGAGTCCATCAATTACCACCGGATGGGGGTCGGCAAACATGATCTCAATGGGCGCTGCGCGCCGCGCTTGCGGGGGCGGCTCTCGCTGCATGAGGGCAGACAGCTCGGGGTCCGTTAGCAAGGGGGTCGACGAGGCGAGCGCGAGGGTCATCTTTCGATCTCATGGAGAAAGACTCGCATGGTGCCGCGCCACGCGCGTGGGGACTGTGCGGACGGCCACGCAGGGGCCGACGGACCTCCGTGCTCGCACAGGTCGCGCCGCGTATGTGGTTGAAAGCACGCATCCCCGATCTGCTGTCGCTTGAAAATTCGGATGCAGGAGGCCTCATGCAATCGGCTGGCTACATTGAGTTCAACGAGATGGCAATGCGGTGTGAACTGGCGCACGACGAGCTGCACGAGCTGATGGAGTACGGCGTGCTGCCGGTGCTTCACATGAATTCGGCAGGCTTGTGCTTTCCAGTCAGCTGCATCCACTGGGTGCAAAGGGCGGTGCGGATCCGCCGCGATTACGACTTGGATCTTTTCGGCATGGCGGTTGTCATGCGCTACGAGCACAGAATCGACGAACTGCAGGAGGCCAATTCGCAGCTGCGTACGCTGCTGCGTGCAGCAGCTGCATCTGCGATTGAGAAGTGACCTTCCGCGCACAGCACGTCAGATCGACTACTATCCATCAGCCTCCACACAAAGGGCGTTTCATGAAACCAGACGAATCCGATATCAAACGCTCATTACGTGCACTCGAGGAAGAAGTCCGGTTGATCAAGGACAATTTTCAGTCGCTGAACACAAAGTACGCCGAGAACCTGGCGTCCCTCAAGCAACTGACCCTCACGTCTGCCGAAGCCGCGGCACGGGCAGCGAACGCGGCACAGCGCGCCGCCCAGTCGGCGTCGTATTGCGCGGAAACGGCCAAGCTGGCTGCAGGCGCAGACGTCGTGCTGGCGGCCGAGAATGCGGCGCAAGCGGCCAATGAGTCGGCCGAGGCCGCACTAGAGGCCGCGGCTTCCGCAGCGGCCGCGTCGGCGGCTGCGGCCATGGCCTTGGCCAAGCACGCGGAGGACGCGTGCGCCCAAGCGTCTGCTGCGGCGGCCTACGCCACACAAATGGCCACGGAGTCAGCGGCCCATGCAGTGAAGATGTCGCACGCTGCGGGTGAGTTTGCGCGGCAAGCGCGTCAACGCGCCGGCAAATAAGACGCGTACCGCTGCGGCACCGAGGATGCCGTCCAAGACGGCATCAAAAAAAGGTGCGAGGGGGAAAGTCGAGCATCTCTTTATCTGGCTGTCCAGAGGTCACATGGAGTCGGCTGCGATTGATCAATGACAGCGAGGGTGACCCTCCCGGTTGTCGTCAAATCGCTGAGCGCAACAACTCAGCCACTCAACTCATTGTCAATAGACCTTGCGACTCCCGCCTCCAGTTAGCAGGACGCTGAGGGACACTCAACCTCCTCCCCCGCAACGCCATCGTCTGACTTTTCATCGCGCAGCTTTGTTCGCCGACCCACAGAGTGGTCACGCCACGGCTCGCTGTGTTCGATGTGCTTCCTGTGCGTGTCAGCGCACATTCCATTGGGCGTCTCGCGCTTGAAGATCGGCAGCCCTTGTAAGAGGACTGAACTTTCTTGAGGAGATTGCATGTATAAAAAATTGTTTGTGGCCACGGATGGATCTGAGTTGTCGCATAAGGCGGTCGGGAGTGCGATAGACCTGGCCGCGCAGTACGGCGCAGAGCTGTATGCCTTCAATGTGATTCCCCGCGTGCAGCGGTCGTTCTTCGAGGGCGCGATGTGCCTGGGCGAGCGGGAGGCCAAGCATCTGCTCGCGAGCTGGCGGCATGACGCAGAAAATCTCTTGAACGTCGTGGTGGCGGCGGGCAAGGAAAAGGGCGTGGTCGTCAAGCCGGTCGTTTTGAGCAGTGACTTGGTGGCGGAGGCCATCGTCAAGACGGCCGAGGATCTTGACTCCGAGTTGATCGTGATGGCTTCGCACGGACGACGGGGCGTGAGGCGGCTGCTCCTGGGGAGCGAGACCGCCAATGTTCTGACGCATTGCTCCATTCCCGTGCTGGTTGTTCGCTAGTGAGGTCGATCATGAAAATACTGGTCCCCACCGACGGCTCTGCGTCGGCTCTGCGTGCTTCGAAATATGCCGAGAAGCTTGCCTCTGGCTACGAAAAATGCGCGGTCATCTCCTTGTCTGTGCATGATCCCTTGGGCTTGCATCCCGTCGGTGCCAAAACGGCTGTCGGTGACGATGGCCCGGATAGCCCCGAGTCGGAACACAAGGTCTTGCGCGCGACGCCTGACAAGACGAGCCTGCCGCCCGACGCGCCACTTGCGGCGAGTCATGTGGCGCAAGAGATCCTCAAGATCGCTGAAACCGGGGGCTTTGATTTGATCGTGATGGGCGCCAAGGGGCGTTCCCCGCTGTGCGATCTGGTCATGGGCTCGGTGGCGCAAAAAGTGTTGGTGGGAACGCGTTTGCCCGTCACGCTGGTGAAGTGAGCGCCGCGCCTGCCGACTGAGGGTTTCCGAGGATAGGGCGGATGGCGAGCGGGTCTTGGCAGGGCATACAGTTCGGCTGTGTCTCACGGCATACCGACCGTGACGCCTTGCAAGGAGACTTCCCATGTCCTTTCTGCCCCAACGCCTCATCGCCCTGGCCCTGTTGGCTGGCCTGGCCACCCTGGCCCAGGCACAAGACAAACCCCCGTTGCGCATCCTCGTGGGCTTTGCCCCTGGCGGTTCGGCCGACGTGCTCGCCCGCATGGTGGCCGACGGCCTGCGGGAGGACTTTGGCCCCATCGTGGTGGACAACAAGCCGGGCGCGGGCGGGCGCGTGGCGCTGAACCTGGTCAAGGCTGCCAAGCCCGATGGTCAGACGGTGATCGTGTTGCCCAGTGGGCCGATGGTGTTGTTCCCGCACGTGTACAAGAAACTCGATTACGACCCGGTGCGTGACTTCACGCCCGTCTCGCAGATCGCCCGCTTTCAGTTTGGCGTTGTGGCGGGCCCGGCTACGACTGCCAAGACCCTCGCCGAGATGATCGCTTTGGCCAAGGCCAAGCCGGGCGTCAGCAGCTACGGCACACCGGGTGCCGGCACGCTGCCGCATTTCATGGGCGTGCTGATGGAGCAGTCTTCGGGCATCACCTTGAACCATGTGCCATTTCAAGGCGGCGCGCCGGCGAACAACGCCTTGCTAGGCGGTCACATCGACTACAAGTTTGATGTGGTGAGCGAGACGGCCGAACTGCATCGCAGCGGCAAGGTGCGCATCATCGGTGTCACCGGCGGCCAACGCGATCCGCAGGTGCCCGAGGTGCCCACGCTCAAAGAGGCGGGCGTGAACATGGAGGCCACGGCCTGGTTCGCGATGTATGGCCCGGCCGGCCTTCAGGGCGCTGCCCTGGCCCGCCTGGAAAGAGCCATGATGAAGCTGGTGCGCGACCCCGCCATGCAGGCCAAGTTGCGCGCGCTGGGCTACGACCCCATCGGCTCGGGCTCGGCCGATTTGGCCGCCGCCCAAAAGGTGGATCTGGCCCGGTGGGAAAAACCGATCAAGGCGACGGGCGTTCAGCTCGATTGAGCGCTGCGCCGGCGCGCCGCGCGTCGTAGGCGAGCGAGGCGGCGGCCAGATCTTCCAGGGCGGTGCCCACGGATTTGAACAAGGTGATTTCGTCGTCGCAGGTGCGCCCGGGGTGCTGACCGCGGCACAGCGTGGCCAGATCGGCAGCAATGGCCTCCTGACACAGCACGCCACTGGCCAGGGGCGAGAGCAGGTCGCCCGACTTCATCATGGCTTCTTGGGTGTCGACGAACACGGTGGACACGCCTGCGCAGGCGTCGTCGCTTTCGCGCATGGTGGGGGTGAAGCTGCCAATCAGATCCAGGTGGGTACCGGCTTGTAGCCAGGCGCCGTGGATCAGGGGCGTGGTGGACAGGGTGGCGCAGCTGACGATGTCGGCGTCGGCTACCGCTGTTGCCAGGTCACTTGCGAGTGAGGCGCGAAATCCCTGGCCACGCAGGCGTTCGACGAACTGCGTGGCCAGGGCGGTGTCGATGTCCCACACCTGCACGTCTTCGATCGGCCGCACCGTGCGATAGGCCTGCGGCAAGAGGCTGGCCACACGCCCAGCGCCCACCACCAGCAGGCGACGTGCGTCGGCCCGACTCAGAAACTTCGCCGCCAGCGCCGAGGCCGCTGCCGTACGTCGCGAGGTGATCCCATCGCCATCGAGCAGGGCCAGCGGCACGCCGGTGGTCGCATCGAACAGGACATAGACCGAGTGCAGGCCCGGCAGCCCCTGGTGCCGGTTGTCCGGATAGATGCACACCGTCTTCACGCCCATGCGCCCGCCTTCTTGCCAAGCGGGCATCAGCAGCACGGTGCCTGCGCCGGTCGCGGGCGTGCCGACAACATGGGTGTGACGCATCGGCACCGTGCAGCCCTGAACGAACAGGTCGTGCAGGGCCGGGATCAGCCGCTCGAAGGGCAGGCCGGCGGCGGTGTCGGGGGCGTTGAGGGTGTCCATGGGTGTTTTTTGCTGCCCCCGATCATGCCCGCCACCCGCCCATTGACGGAGAACGCGGGGCCTCCTAAAATCTGACCATTCTGGTTAGATTGAGGTCGAACGATGCGCGCTTGGCAAATTCAAGAGGCGAAGGCCCACCTGTCCGAACTGGTCCGAGAAACCGAGCACGAGGGTCCGCAGGCCATTACCTGGCATGGGCGCGAAGTGGCGGTGGTGCTGTCCAAGGCCGAATACGAGCGCCTGACCGGCACTGGGCAGTCGCTGGTGGAGTTCATGCGTCACTCGCCCCTATTCGGCGCCGAGGACATCGACCTGCGTCGGGACCCCAGCCTCACGCGAGACGTGACGCTGTGAGCTATCTGATCGACACCAATGTGTTGTCGGAGTTGCGGCGGCGCCAACCGAATGCCCATGTCACGCAGTGGATGTCCGAACGCCCAGCGAACACCTTGTATTTGTCGGTGTTGACCTTGGGCGAGTTGCGCAAGGGCGTTGAAGGCTTGGCAGACGAGCGCCGCAAACGCCGTCTGCTCGATTGGCTCGAGGTCGAACTGCCCGCGTACTTCGGCGGCCGGATCGTGTCGGTCGATGCTGCGGTGGCCGATCGATGGGGGCGACTGCTGGCCCACGCGCGCCGTCCTGTGCCGGCCATCGACAGCCTGCTCGCCGCGACGGCCATGGCCCATGGGCTGACGCTGGTCACGCGCAACCTCAAAGACTTCCACTACCCGGACCTGCAGGTGCTGGATCCCTGGGTCGCTTGAACCTCCCACTCAGGGCGATGTCGATCCACTCGGAGCTGCACCCGCTGCCACAGGCACCGCGATGCCCAGTCGCAAGAAAGCCTCCGGCGGCGCTTCGTTGCGAACCATGACTTCGATCATGTGTTGGATCAGACGGGCCACGACGTCGGGCGCTTCGATCGGGGTGTTCTGCCCCGGATCCACCTGTAGATCGTAGAGAACGATGCGCGTATCTTCGTAGACGCCCTGGCCGGTATGGCCGCAGGGCTGATTCGCATTGTTTCGTCGCGCGGGGATCTTGAGCACTGGCACGCCACCGGTGTACGCCATGTCGCTGACCAGCGTGGCCTCACGCAGTTCGTCGCGGGTAAAGAGCGTCTTTTGGTGCATGGGCATCAGGGTGTACTCATAGAGCTCCTGGGCCGCCATGTCTTGCGGGTAGAAAAAGTACACGTACCGACCGTCGGTGACGTTGGTCGCCGCACCAAACATGCCAAACAGCGCCACATCGCGAAGCTTTTTCTCCGTTTGCAACAGCGGCGTGAGATCGTGGCCTTCCACTTGGGGCGGAACCTGGATACCGTACCAACTCAGAACGGTGGGCATCAGGTCGATCGTCTGGGTCAGTGCCTGCCGACGCGCACCCCCCTGGTCCTCGTGAGCGGGGTGGTAGACCAGCAGGGGGATGTGGGCAATCTCCTCGTAAAACGGCATCCGGTTTTTCACCCACCAGTCGTGCTCGGCGAGTAGCAAACCATGATCGGTTGTCAGGATGACTGCGGTGTTGCCCCACATGTCGTGGGTGTCCATGTAGTCCAGCAAACGCCCGAAGTATTCGTCGCACATGGCCACCAGTGCCGCGTAGTTGGAGCGCAGCTCCCGGATTTCGTCGGGGCTCTCTTGAACGCGCGCATACCGTGGCCACTCCAGAACCGGGCCCTGGTAGCCCGAGGGGAACATCGCGCGAAAGCGCTCCGGCGCATGAAAGGGCTCATGCGGATCGAACATTTCCAGGTGCAAGAGCCAGTTGTCCGCATCGCGGTTCGCATCCAGAAACTCGAAGCCGGCCGCAAAGGTTCGCGGGGTACAAAAAGTGTCCTCGTGGGTCATCGACTCCCGATTCACCAGGTGCTGAAGTCGGCCGTCGGCGCGCGTCTGCGAGAACTGCAGCGGGTGGTAGTCGCGTTTGAACCGGTCCAGGGGCGGCTCGACCATCGCCTTCCACTTATCCCATTCCTGACCGCGGATGAACTCCCAGGTGCTGTAGCGGTTGTGATAGCTGGAGCCGCCATCCTCCCAGTAGTGGTAGTGGTCAGAGACGAGGTGGGTGTAGACGCCCTGGGCTTGCAGGATCTCGGAGAACGAATCATCGAAGGGCTCGAGTGGGCCCCAGCTGCGATGCAGAAAGTTCATCCGCCCCGTGTGCATCTCGCGTCGCGCCGGCATGCATGGCAGGCTGCCTGCGTAGTGCTTGTCAAAGGTGACGGCCTTGGCCGCAAACCGGTCGAAGTTGGGCGTGGGGATCGAGGTGCCGCCGTAGCAACCCAGCGCGGTTCTGACCAGCGAGTCAAAGAGAACAAAGATGGTCCGCATCGGTCAGCCCCGCCAGGAAGTTCAGGGCCGCAGCAAAATCTTCGCCGCGGCGCACTTGCCCTGGTCCAGATCGAGGAAGGCCTGCTGGCCGTCGACCAGCGGCCGCTCCTCGACCCACGACAGATCACCAAACGCGCCGTCGGCCAGCGCCGCCACCGTGGCGCGCAGGTCGCTCGTGGTGTAGGTGTAGGTGCCGAGCAAAGTGATCTCGGCCAAGGTGAGCTTGCGCATGTCGATCTCGCTGGACCAATCGAGCAAGCCCACATGCATGATCACGCCGCCCGGCTTGATGGCCGCAAAGGCTTGATTGCGCGTGACCTTGGCGCCCACCGCATCGATCACGATGTCAAAGGACGATTCCGGCAGCGTGGTTTGGGTCGGGTCGATCGCCCGCGCGTGCGTATGGCGCTCGATCGCCTGTCGGCGCGAGGCGTTCAGATCGGTCACCGTCACGCTGCGGGCGCCAAGGTGACGCAGGAGCAAGGCGGTGAGCATGCCGATGGCGCCCGCCCCGATCACGAGGATGTTGCACTCCGGGATCGGGCGGACCGTGCTGCGCATGACGAGCAGCACCGCGTGCCACGCCGTGGCGGCGGGCTCGGTGAGCGCCGCGGCGCGCGCCGAGAGGTCTTGCGGCATCGCCACCAGCGAGGCGGCGGGAATGCTCATGTACTCGGCGAAGGCGCCCGGGCGGGTCATGCCCACCATGGTGCGGTTGGAGCACAGGTTGTTGCGCCCCTGCACGCAGTAGTCGCACACGCCGCAGGTGATGAGGGGGTTGCCGGTGTAGCGCGTGCCCACTGCAAAGCCGGCTGCCGACGATTCGGTCACCGCACCCACAAACTCGTGGCCCAGGACCAGGCCCGGCTTGCGCCGCGGGTCATGGCCATGCCAGGCGTGCAGGTCGGAGCCGCAGATGCCCACGGCTTCGATCTTGATCACCACCTCGCCCGCTTCGGCGCGTGGCTGCGGGCGCTCTTGAAGCTGGACTTCGTTCGGCTGGGTGTAAACAAGGGCTTGCATGCTCAGGTCTCCGGTTGTGCGGTGTCTTCAATGGCGAGGCGCAGGCGGTCGGCCATGCGCTGGATGTCGTCGGTGCTGCTGATGAAAGGCGGCGCGAGGATCAGGGTGTCGCCGGGCGCACGCGTGAGAACGCCTCGGTCAAAGGCGGCCACTTGCGCGCGCGCGCCTCGTTGGCCTGGCCCCGAAGGGTCGGGGGCCAGCTCGATGCCGGCGGCCAGACCCAGGTTGCGGATGCTCACCACGCCCGGCGCATCGGCCAGGGCATGCACGATGGACTCAAACTGCGGTGCGAGCGCGCGCACGCGCGCCGGCAGTTGTTCTTCTTGCAGCACGTCCATCTGCGCCAGTGCCGCGGCGCAGGCCAGGGGGTGGCCCGAGCAGGTGTAGCCGTGCATCAATTCAGACAGGTGCTGCGGGCCCTGCATGACCGCGTCATGGAGCTCGCGTCGCACGATCACCCCACCCATCGGGGCGGCGCCGTTGGTCACGGTCTTGGCAAAGACGATCATGTCGGGCACCACGCCCAGGGCCTGGGCCGCGAACATCTCGCCGAGCCGACCAAAGCCGGTGATGACCTCGTCAAAAATCAGGAGCAATCCGTGCTGGTCGCAGATCTCGCGCAGGCGTTGCAGGTAGCCCACCGGCGGCACCAGCACCCCGGTGGAGCCGGCAAAGGGCTCGATCACCACCCCCGCAATGTTGGAGGCGTCGTGCAGTGTCACCAGGCGCTCGAGCTCGTTGGCCATCGCCACACCACCGTCCAGGGGCTGCCCGCGCACAAAGGCTTGGGTGCTCGGGTCCCAGGTACTCGCCAGATGATCGGCGCGCAGCATGGCACCGCCAAAGGCGCGCCGGTTGTTGGTCATGCCCCCGACCGCGATACCGCCAAAGCCCACGCCGTGGAAAGCGCGCTCGCGCCCGATGAACAGATTCTTCTGGCCCTGACCGGTGGCGCGTGCGTGCGCGAGGGCGATCTTCAAGGCGGTGTCGACCGCTTCGCTGCCGCTGTTCACGAGGAACACACGGTCCAGGCCCGGGGGGGCGAGGCTGCCGATACGCTCGGCCAGTTCAAACGCGCCCGCATGACCGACCTGAAAGCTCGAGGCGAAATCGAGCCGATCGATCTGTCGCTTCATCGCCTCGGCAATGCGCGGATGCCGGTGTCCGGCGCCCACACACCACAGGCCGGAGATGCCATCGAGCACCTCGCGCCCCTCGGGCGTGACGTAGACGATGCCGTGGGCGTCGGCCACCAGGCGGGGCTGGGTCTTGAACTGCCGGTTCGGGGTGAACGGCATCCAGAAAGCGTCGAGAGGTGTTTTCATCGTGCTGTGTATCCGCCATCGACCATCAGGGTCTGACCTGTGACATACGCGCTGGCTTCGCTGGCCAGGAAGACGGTGGTGCCGTACAGGTCTTCCAACGTGCCGTTGCGCCCCATGCAGGTTCGCTCGGCGTGGTAGGCCGCCATGGCCTCGTCGGCAAACACCGGCGCGGTCAGGGCGGTCGGGAAAAAGCCGGGGCCGATGGCGTTGCAGGTGATGCCTTGCGCGCTCCAGGCCTGAGCGGTCGCGCGCGTGAGCTGCACCACGCCACCCTTACCCGCGCCATAGGGCGCGCTGTTGGCAAAGGCGCGGTAGCTTTGCAGCGAGGCGATGTTGATGATGCGCCCCCAGCGGCGTTCGGCCATGCCGGGCGCCAGGGCCTGCGTCAAGAAGAACGGCGCGCCCAGATGCAGCGCCAACTGCGTCTGCCAGGCCTCGGGCGTGACCTCGCTGAAGGATTGACGCAGGTTGACCCCGGCGGCGTTGACCAGGATGTCGATGCCCGCGCCGCCGGCTTGTGCCTGGCGTGCGACTTCGGGTGCTGCCTTCACATCGGCCAGGTCGGCGGATACGGTGTCGGTGGAAATGCCCTCTGCGCGCAAGGCCGCAGCCGCCGCTTCGAGCTCGGCGGGGCGACGGGCCACCAGGACGACGCTCGCGCCTGCCAGCCCCAGCGCGCGCGCCATCGCGGCGCCGATGCCGGAGCTGCCACCGGTGATCAGGGCGCGGCGGCCAGTGAGGTCAAACAGTGCGTTGATGTTCATGGTGTCGCTCATACAGGATTCGGCGTCACGCCCAGGTCGCTTGCCGGGTCGCGCGGGTGGTGCGGTTTGACCTCGGTGACGAAGGGAAAACGCTTCTTGGCTTTCGTCGCGGTGGTGTTGGGGTCGACCGCACCGCGCACGTAGCGGCGCGAGGCATCGGCAGGCGGCTGCCAGTCCCAGGCCGTCCACTGGCCTTGCAGCAGCGCCTGCTGTGCGAAGAGGCGTCGCTGTTGCGACGCGAGGATGGTCTGCTCCAGCGCCGGGTAGTCCCAGCGTGAGAGCACCTGCTCGCGCAACTGGGTCTCGCGCGCTGCATGCGCGGGCTGGTCCGCGAGGTTGTGGCGCTCGTCGGGGTCGGACTGCAGGTCAAACAGCATCGCCGGGTCGTGCCGGCAATAGACGTACTTGAAGCCGTCCTTGCGCAGGATGCAGGCGGGCGCGAACACGCCTTCGCCCAGGAACTCCATCATCACATCGTCGCCGCGCGTGGTGTCGGTGCCATGCAGCATCCCGGCCAGGCTCTGGCCATGCAGCGGGTCCAAGGGCGCGATCGGCTGGCCGTCGCTGACCAGGTCGTTGAAGGTGGGCAGCAGGTCCATCAGCGAGACACCGCGTGCCTCGGTGCGACCACGCGCCAGCCCGGGGCCAGCGGCGATCATCGGAATGCGGACCGAGCCTTCGAAAGGCTGGAACTTGAACCACGAGCCGCGCTCGCCCAGCATCTCGCCATGGTCGGAGACGACGAACACATAGGTGTTGTCGGTTTGCCCGGTGCGCTCCAGCACGTCCAGCAGGCGGCCCAACTGCGCGTCGAAGTACGAGGTCATCGCGTAGTAGGCGTGGCGCGCGACGCGCAGCTGCGCTTCGCTGATGTCGTGTTCGTCGGCGCGGATCGTGTACGCGTAGCGTTGCGACCAGGGATCACGCTCGGCGATCGGGATGAACGGCACACGCGGCAAGTCGATCTTGTCGTGGTCGTACAGATCCCAGTAGGGCTGGGTGGTGATGAAGGGGTTGTGCGGGTGCGTGAACGAGGCCCACATCAGGAAGGGTCGCGTGTCGTCGCTGCGGGCGCGGTCGTACAGCCACTGCTCGGCGCGGTAGGCGACTTCTTCGTCGTAGTCGATCTGCAGATTGCGCTCGCACAGCCCGGCCTCGACGATGGAGCGCAGGCTCATACGCGATGGCGCGTAGGGCTGGCGGCGCTGCGTCCAGTCGGCAGTCCAGCCGAAGTCTGCGGGGTAGATGTCGGTGGTCACCCGCTCTTCGAAGCCGTGCAGCTGCTCGGCCCCTGCGAAATGCATCTTGCCCGAGAGGCAGGTGCGGTAGCCCTGGTGGCGCAGGTAGTGCGCCAGCGTCAGCGTGGACGAGGGAAAGTCGGCGGCGTTGTCGTAGCAGCCCACCGCGGACGACAGCCGCCCGGTCAGCATCGCCGCCCGCGAGGGCGCGCACACCGGGTTGTTGCTGTAGGCGTTGAGGAAGGTCACGCCACGCTCGGCCAGGCGGTTCATGTGCGGGGTGGCATGCGCGTGGCCGCCGTACATCGGCAGCACCAGCGCGGTGAGCTGGTCGGCTTGGACGACGAGGATGTTGGGCCGGGACATGGTCAATCGACCTTGATGCCGGCCTGCTGCACGAACGCGACCCAGTGTTTGTGCTCGGCGCGCACGAAGGCGTTGAAGTCGGCCACGCTGCTGCCCGCTGGCGTGTCGCCCTGCGCCTCGAGCTGGCGCTTGACCTCCGGGGTGGCCAGCGCCTTGCGGGCCGAGGCGTTGAGCCGGTCGATCGCCGCCGCCGGCGTGCCCTTGGGCGCCCACAGGCCAAACCAGGTGGTCATGTCAGCGCCGCTGACGCCGGCTTCCCTCAAAGTGGGCACGTTGGGCAGAGCGTCCATCCGCGTCGCCCCGGTGACCGCCAGCGCGCGCAGCTTGCCGGCCTGGATCTGCGCCATCACCAGCTGCGGGTTGGCCAGCATGTAGCTGACTTCGCCCGCGAGCAGCCCAGTGATCGCCTGCGGGCCACCCTTGTACGGCACGTGCTGCACGTTGATCCCAGTCGCTGTGCGGAACGACTCGCCGGTGATGTGCAGCGCCGTGCCGTTGCCGGTGGAGCCGTAGTTCAAGCGGCCCGGCTGCGCCTTCGCTGCGGCTACGAGCTCGGCGACGTTGCCCGCCTTGAATTGCGGCGCCGCGGTCAGGATCAAGGGGCTGGTCGTCAGCTGGGTGATCGGTGCGAAGTCGCCGATCGGGTCGTAGGCCAGCTTCGGGTACAGGCCGGCGGCGATCGCATGCGTGGCCACCGAGCCGAGCAAGATCGTGTGGCCATCGGGGGCCGCGCGGGCCACCGTGCCGCTGCCCACCGTGCCGCCAGCACCGGTGCGGTTCTCCACGATCACGGGTTGGCCCAGGTCGGTGCGCATCTGCTCGGCGATGCTGCGTGCCACGGTGTCGAGCGCGCCGCCTGCCGGGAACGGGACGACGATGGTCACAGCCTTCGTTGGAAAGGTCTGGGCCGCAGCCCAGAACGCGGGCAGGGCCAGACTCAGCGCGGCGAGCCGGCGCAGCATTCGGAAGGTGCTCATCGTGATGTTTCCTGTGGGGGTTCGAAGGGACGGGCAGGTCGTCGGCTTTACACCTTCACCGGCTCACCGCGCTCAAAGCGCTGCTGCGGGAAGTACTTCTCCAGACGGTCGTCGGCGGTGCGCGCATGCGCCTCCATGCCTTCGAGCCGGGAGATGCGGGCTGTGACCTCGCCGATGTCGCGGGCCGCCTCGCGTGTCATGCGTTGCCAGGTCAGCGTCTTCATGAACTTGTGCACCGACAGACCACCCGAGTAGCGCCCTGCGCCCTTGGTGGGGAGCACGTGGTTGGGGCCGCTGGCCTTGTCGCCATAGGCCACGGTGGTTTCTTCGCCCAGGAACAACGAGCCGTAGCAGGTCAGGTTCGCCAGCCACCACTCGAGGTCGCGTGTATGAACCTCCAGGTGTTCGCTGGCGTAGCGGTCGGAGACTTCTACGACTTCCTCGCGGGTGTCGCAGAGGATCACCTCGCCGTAGTCGCGCCAGGCGGCGCCGGCGGCATCGCGCGCGGTGGGTGGCAGGGCGTCGATCAGGGCGGGCATGCGACGCATCACGTCTTCGGCCAGCGCGCGCGAGGTGGTGAACAACCAGGCCGGGCTTTCGTGACCGTGTTCGGCCTGACCCACCAGGTCGCTGGCCACGATGGCCGGATCTGCCGAATCGTCGGCGATGACGGCCACTTCGGAGGGGCCGGCAAACACGTCGATGCCGACCTTGCCAAACAGCGTGCGCTTGGCTTCGGCCACGAATTTGTTGCCCGGGCCGACGATGACGTCGGCCGGCTTGCCGGTGAACAGGCCGTTGGCCATGGTGGCAATGGCCTGCACGCCGCCCAGTGTCATGATCACGTCGGCGCCTGCGCGGTCGAAGGCATACATCAGATAGGGGTGCATCGGCCCGCCGCGAAACGGCCCGGAGCAGGCGACGATGGTCTTGACGCCCGCAGCCTTGGCGGTGGCCACGCCCATATAGGCCGAGGCGATGTGCGCATAACGGCCGGCGGGCGCGTAGCAGCCGGCGACGTTGACGGGGAGCACACGCTGGCCCGCCGTCACGCCCGGATGCAGTTCGACCGAGAACTCGGAGAGCGAACGGCGCTGGGCGTGCGCGAAGTTGCTGACCTGCTCGATCGCGAAGTCGATGTCGCGTTTGACCTCCGCGGGCACGTCGGCCGTCTGGCGGTCGATCTCGGCGCGGGTCATCACGATCTCGCCGCTCCAGCCATCGAGCTCCTTGGCGTAGGCGCGCACGGCCGCTTCGCCGCGTTGGTCGATCTCGGCCAGCATGGTGGTGACGACCTTTTGCGC
>CANHSE010000011.1 GCA_947463025.1 Comamonadaceae bacterium | reverse complement strand
GCCGCCGTGTCGTGCATCGCGTATGGCGGCGTGGCACTGACCCTGCGTCCTCCCTGGCCCAAGGGCATCCTGAATCGGGATTTCCGAACCTTGAGCAGTGGCTGGGTCTGGCTCGGTCTGGTCGCGACCGTGGCCCTGAACGTGACCACTTGGAACGGCTCTGGCCGTTTGTTGGAGTTTGGATCGTCTTCAGTAAGCGGGTCTTCTGACCCATGGCGTAAACCGCTCATTGAAAAACTGAAAAAGAAGCCCTCAGCGAGCAAGGACATGCCCGGTTTCGCCCGCGCCACACTCGCCGATATTGTCGAAGCGGTGAACGACCATCCAAGATTCACAGAGCCCGCTGGGCCAGGTGTCTTACCGCAGGTGGATACCGCCGTAGCAGCTTTGGAGGCCCTGCCACGCCCGCCTGCGGGCGATCGCCAGGTGGCCAAGTTCTTTCGCAATCAAGCTAACCAGATGCGCGCGCGCAAGCAGGATTTCTCTGTGGTGGCCGATGCTCTGGCCCACGCACACACAGCCGACCCGCAGGATGTCCAGATCCTCAATGAGCTGGCGTATGCGCAGATTCAAGCAGGCCGTCATGATCAAGCCTTGGACAGCGTACTGGCGTCGCTGCGTCTCGCGCCCCGTTTGCACCTGGGGTGGATTCGACTGGCGGAGACCCGGCTGGCTTCGGCGAATGGGGAGCCACGCCGGATACAGGAGGCTGCTCGCTATTACGTGGTGGCCTATTGGTTTGCGCCAGATCGTCGGCTGATGCTACGTTATTTGAACGGCGAGCTGACGGTAGGTCCTGGCGACTCTCCCGATAACCCCGCTGCCGTCAGCATCGCGCTGCAGCGGCTGCCGAAGTAAGGTATTGGCCCTTGAAACACGGAGCGACAGCAACATGAGCCGAACGGAATACGCAGTCTGGACCAGCCATCCCTCTCAGTGGATCAATCTGCCGACTTTTCTTTTCTGGGGCGCAGTGGCACTGGCGGGTATCGCGCTGTCATTCATCCTCACGGCGGCCCTCGTGGTGCTGCCGGTGTGCGCGGGCTTTGCCCTTTGGCAGTACCTGGTGGTCAAGAACCAGGTGTACGAGCTGACTTCAGAGCGCCTGAAGATGCACTCGGGTGTCTTGAACAAGCACTTGAGCGAGCTGGAGCTTTATCGGGTGACGGACACGCAGTTTGATCAACCCTTCCTGCTGCGTCTGGTGGGCCTGGCCCATGTGCATATCCTGTCGGCGGACAAAACCACGCCCAGCGTGACGCTCAGCGCCGTGTCCGATGCGCGCGAGGTCCGCGAGAAGGTGCGTGAGCTGGTCGAAGCGCGTCGCACTTCGAAGGGCGTGCGGGTGTCCGAGATCGAATGAGCGTTGGAGACAGCCGCACCGTCCGCGTCTTCCTGTCCTCGACCTTCCGGGATTTTGGCGAGGAGCGCGATCTTCTGGTGCGCCAGGTCTTCCCGGCGCTGCGCGCGCGGCTGAAGGAGCGCTTCGTCGAACTGGTCGACGTCGACCTGCGCTGGGGCATCACCGCCGAACAGGCCGAACGCGGTGAGGTGTTGCCGATCTGCCTGACCGAGATCGACCGCTCGAGGCCCTACTTCATCGGGATGTTGGGAGAGCGTTACGGGTGGGTGCCGCCGCCCGGTACGCTCGCACCGCAGTTGCTGGCGCGTCAACCCTGGCTGGCGCAGCATGCCGGTGGCACCAGCGTGACCGAGCTGGAAATCCTGCACGGCGTCTTGAACAACCCGGCGTTGGCCGGCCGGGCCTTCTTCTATTTCCGATCTCGGGCCTACGCACGCAACAAGGCGGGCGATTACCTGCCAGCCAGTCGCGACGACCGCGCGCGCCAGGTGCAACTCAAACGCCGGATCCAACGCAGTGGATTTCCGGTGGTCCGGTATGACCGACCCGAGACGCTGGCGGCGCGCATCGAGCGCGATCTGTGGCAACTGCTCGATGTCCAGTTTCCCGCCGGCGAGGTGCCCACGGCCGCCGAGCGCGCGATGCGCCAGCACGAGGCCTACGCAGCGCCACGGCGACGCCTTTATCTGGGGACCCAGGATCTCTTGAACGCGATGGACCAGGCCCTGGCCCAGGGCGAGTCGCGGATCCTGATTGAGGGCGCGTCCGGTGGGGGCAAGAGTGCCTTGCTGGCGAATTGGGCGCACCGTCATGCCCAGGCCTATCCAGCCGATCGCGTGTGGGCACATTACCTGGCGGCCAGCAGCGATTCGGCCGATCCTGAAGCCCTGGTGCGTCGGCTGCTCGAGTTCATACGCGACACCACGGGATCGACCGAGGAGATCCCCCAGGCGGCCGAGGCGCTGTTCGACAGCGTGGGCAGTTGGCTGGCCCAAGCCAGTACGTGGGCGCAGGCGCGGGGTGCGCGGTGGGTGTTCCTGATCGACGGCTTCAATGGTCTGCGCAGCGGGCGCGACCTGCGCTGGTTCCCGACCTTCGTGCCGCCGCAGGTGCACCTGATGGTGTCCTGCCTGCCCGGCAAGGTGCGCACGGCGCTCGATCGCAAAGGCCCTTGGCACGCCGTGCACGTGCGGCCGCTGGAGGGCGCCCAGCGGCGTGAGCTCTTGGTGAATTACCTGGCCACGTTCAACAAGACGCTGGCCGACGACCTGATCGACCGCGTGCTGGCGCACCCGCTGGCGGGCAACCCCTTGTTCCTGCGCACGCTGGCCGAGGAACTGCGCCTGTTTGGTGTCTATGAGGTGCTCGCGCAGCGCCTGGACCACTACTTGGCCAGCGCCAGTATCGAAGCGCTGTTCGAGCAGGTGCTGGCGCGGGCCGAGGAGGATTTCGGGGCGGCGGCCGTCAGCGCGGTGATGCGCGCGCTGTGGGCCAGCCGCGCGGGCCTTCGCGAGGAGGAACTTCTGCGCGGTCAGCGCGAGGGCCTGGCGCCGCTGGTGCAGGCCACCTGGGCTCCGCTGCGTCATGCCCTGGACGATTTGCTGATCGAGGGGATGGGGCGCATCGGCTTCGCCCACGACTACGTGCGCCAGGCGGTGGTCCGGCGTTACCTGTCGGCGGTGGGAGAGCCGACCGCGACGCATCGTGCGTTGGCGCAGTGGTTTGCCCAGGAGCCGCCCCAGGCGCGCCGCAGCTTCGAGCAACCCTATCAACTGCGCGAGGCCGAGGACTGGTCCGCGCTGCAAGCGTGTCTGACCGACCGGGAGATGTTTCGGGCCATTCACCGTCATCGGGGGTCGCAGGAGCTTCTTCGTTACTGGTTGGCCATCCACCGTGCGAGCGGCGCGGCGTTGGCCGATGCCTACCAAGCGGCGTGGCCGCAGTGGCAGAAGGGGGAGCCGGCCGACGTGCTGGATGCAGCGGTACGCTTGCAGATCTTTTTGGCCTTCGCTGGTTACAGCGGTGTCTTCGCGATCGAACTCGGGCAGCAGGCGCTGGCCCTCAGCCGCGAGCAGCTGGGGATGGACCATCCCAAGACGATCGACCGAATCAGTCGAATGGCGATCGTCTGCAAGACGCGCGGCGACCTGGATCAGGCCGAGTCGGTGTACGGGCAGGCGCTGGACGCAGCGATGCGCGTGCACGGCGAGGCGTCGACCGAGGTGGGTACGTTGCGGCTGAATCTGGCGGAACTGCATCGCGCACAGGGGCGCCTCGTGCAGGCCGAGGAACAAGCCCGGCGCGCCCTGGCGATCCAGGAACAGGCTAAGGGCGAGACCGCAATGGCCACCTGGAGTGCGCTCAATACCTTGTCGGTGATTCTGCGTTTGCAGCGGCGCTTCAAGGAAGGTATCCAGCTGCAGACGCGCGCCCTGTCGATCGTGCGGCGCCGGCGCGGGTTTGAACACCGTGACACCAGCATCTCCTTGAACAACGTGGGCCTGCTTTTTTTGGAGCTCGGTCAGAAGGAAGAAGCCGAGCGGGCCTTCCGCAAAGCCTTGGCCATGCGCGAAAAGTTGCTGGGGCCCGACCACACGCTGACCGGCACGACGCGCAACAACTTGGCCATGCTGCTCAAGGCCATGGGCCAGCTGCAGGAGGCGCGCGATCTGTACCTCTTGGCGCTGAGGTCCTTGCAGACGCAGCTGGGGCGTCGCCATGCTCAAACCGCCACCTGCCTGGCCAACCTGGGCAGCCTGCTGCTCGAGACGGGCGAGTGGGAGCAGGCCATGGCCTATCTGCAAGAAAGCCTGGACATACGGTTGGAGGTGTTGGGCCCGGATCATCCCGACGTCGCGACGTCGCTCAATCATCAGGCCCGCTGGCACCAGAAGCAGGGGCAGCCCCTCTTGGCTTTGCCGCTGCGCGAACGTGCACTGGCCGTGGCGGAGAAGGCCTTGGGCGCTGGGCACAAGGACGTGCGCACGTCCATGGGCGAACTGGCCCGTCTGCTCGAAGAGACCGGCGATCTCGCACGGGCCGAAGCCCTGTACCTGCGCCTGTTGGAATTGCGTGAAGCGGCCTTGGGTGCCAGCAGCACCGGTGTCGCCCGCACGCGCGAGCGTCTGGTGGCCTTGTATGAGCGACAGGGGCGCCCGGAGGATGCGGCGCGTTATCGGGATCCGCCGGCGTCGGATCCTGCGTGAACCTGTTTTAGCCCCAGGCCTGAACAAACGCCCGGGCTTGCGCACGCACGGTGTCGGCCTCGTCTCCCGGCCGATACAAGGCCGAGCCCAATCCCGCACCGCTGGCGCCGGCAGCGCGGTAGGCCGGTAGATTCGCAGGCGTCACCCCACCCACAGGCAGCAAGGGCACCTGCGGTGGGATCACGGCACGCAGCGCCTTCACCACGACCGGCGGCGTCATCTCCGCGGGAAACAGCTTGAGCCCGTGCGCGCCTGCGCGCAGGGCCGCGAAGGCCTCACTGGGACTGAGTACGCCAGGCAGGCAGACCATACCCCGGTCTAACGCAGCGCGCACGACCGCCGCATCCAGGCAAGGCGACACCACCAAGCGCCCCCCGGCGGCGTGCACCGCGTGCACCTCCTGCACGGTCAGCACAGTGCCCGCGCCGATCAGCGCCTCGGGATGCGCCGCCGCCAGTCGCTCGATGCTGACCAGGGGCTCGGGTGAATTGAGTGGCACTTCGATCAGGCCAAAGCCAGCGTCGGTGAGGGCGGCGCCGATGGCAGGTGCCTGCGCCGGCGTGAGCCCGCGCAGGATCGCCACCAGCGGCAGTTGGCGCATGACGCGCTCGAAGGTGTGCAGGGCGGGGTGGGTCATGCGTTCATGTCCAGTTCGCGCGCGATTTGCCACAGGCCGGCCCAGGTGACGCTGCCTTCCAGAGGCCGGGCCTGCACGCCAGCCAAGGCAAGCGCACGCTGGTAGCGGGCAGTGAGAGCAGGCGCACCCACCAGCAGCACGGGTGTGGCGGGATCTGGCGCATGCTGTCGCACTTCTTCGCCGATCACCAGGCCCGACAGGTATTCGGGCAGGCGCTGCGCCGGCACCTGGCGAAACAGCGACAGCGTACGCACGCTAAAGGCGGTGTGCAGCAGCCCCCCGCCTTGCAAAGCCCGCTGCACGCCCCACTCGAAGGCCTCATCGTCGGCGGCAGTGGCATCGTCCAAAGGTGGCAACGTGCGCGCCAGCAGCGAGTGCTGCCGCAGCAGCTGGTAGACCTCGCCCGTCATGTAGGAGGTGAAGGCCTCGATACGTTGTGCGCGTACACGGGCCCATTTGCTGTGGGTGCCGGGCAAGACGAGGGTGGCGTCTTTCAGGCCAGTGGCCGCCAGCGCGCCCAGGATCTGGGTTTCTTCGCCGCGCATCACGTCGGGCACCTGCGCCAGCTCGGGGGCATCGGCCAGACCTGCATGCTGGCAGGACAGGCCCGGCACGATGGCGATGCGCCCGGGCTGCACCCACCGGAGCGCACCGGCGATGTCTTGTGCGTTGGCGGGGCAGGGGCAATAGGGCGCTTCTTGCCAGCCTTGCTGGCTACCGACCATGCCGGCCATCAGTGCCACCTGGCTGGGCGGGCGCATCCAGTCGCCAAACAGGTCGTTGAAAACGGCCTCAAAGCCATCGGGCGGTACATGCAAGATGCCCAGAGGGGCAGAGCGTTCTTGCAGCACGCCGCCTTGGCGATCGAGTAGCGCGCCACGCAGCGCGCTCGTGCCCCAGTCGATGGCGATCATGGGATGACGCGCCCCAGGGGTATGACAGAAAAGGCTTTAGCCACGGCCCACGTAGGGCATCTGCGTGGCCATCACCGTGGTGAACAGCATATTGGCCGACAGAGGCAGACGGGCCATGGTCATAAAGGTCTCGACCACGCAGGACATGTCCATGCGCGCCTCGGCCTTGATGCTGCCATCGGCCTGCGGCACGCCAGAGGCCATCCTCAACGTCATGTCGCTGGCCACGTTGCCGATGTCGATCTGACCGACCGCGATGTTGAAGGCGCGACCATCTAGCGCGGCGGCGCGTGTCAGACCCGAGACCGCGTGCTTGGTGGCGGTGTAGGGGATGGAGCCCGGGCGCGGTGCGTGCGCGGAGATCGAGCCGTTGTTGATGATCCGACCGCCTTGCGGGGTCTGATGGCGCATCAGACCGAAGGCCTGCGACAGGCAGTAGTAGGCGCCGTTGAGGTTGATGTTGACGGCGCGCTGCCAGTCCTCCAGCGCGGTTTCGTCGGGCATCTTGGAGGGCGTGGAGATGCCCGCGTTGTTGAACAACAGGTCCAGCCGACCATGACGCGCACGCACGCCCTCAAACAGCGTGGCGACCGCGGCCGGGTCGCTCACATCGACCGCGGCCACATGGGCGCGTGACGATGCGGCACCGGCGGCCTTGGCTGTTTCTTGCAAGGCGTCGGCACGGCGTCCAACCAGAACCACCTCCCAGCCATCGGCCAGCAGCGCCAACGCGCAGGCCTTGCCGATACCGGAGCTTGCGCCGGTGACCATGGCGATCTTGTTCATGGGGATGTCTCCTTGAAGGGGGCGGGTCAATCCAGTCCGCGCAGGGCGTCGGCTGGATAGCCGGGCCGGCTGCGGCAATCGGCAATGTACTGCTCGATGATGGCGCGGAAGGACGTCTCGGGCAGCAAGCCTAGGGCCTTCGCGCGGTCGGCGGTGCTGCCACGTGACCAGTTGGCGACGATGCTGGCGATGCGCTCGTCGCGCTCGAAGCGCACGCGTGCGCGCACCTTGACACCCGCCACGGCCTCGAGCGCGTTCAGCATGTCGCCCACGCTGACGTTCAGACCTGGCAGGTTCAGCGCGAGTCGCCCACCCAGAGCCTCACGACTGGCCTGGTACACGGTGATCAGGCCCTTGACAGTGTGTGCTGGCGAGGACACCGGGTGGGTGACGTTGGGATCCACCGGGCAGGTGGTCTCCACGCCCGCCAGGGGCTCGCGAATGATGCCGCTGAAGAAAGACGAGGCCGCGCCATTGGGCTTGCCTGGGCGCACGGACACCGTCATCAGGCGCGCGCTGCGTCCGTCGATATAGCCCTTGCGGGTGTAGTCGGCGATCAGGTATTCGCACATCAGCTTGTGCGTGCCGTAAGAGGTCTGGGGCGAGGGCAGGGTGGTGTCGGTGACCAAATCGGGCAGGGGGTTGCCCACGTCGGGGCCGAACACCGCCACCGAGCTGGCAAACACCAGGCGCGGCACATTGCCGGCGTGGCGCAGGCCTTCGAGCAGGGCGCGGGTGCTGTCTAGGTTGGAGCGCAGGCCCAACTCGAAATCGAGTTCGCATTCGCCGGACACGGCCGATGCGAGGTGAAACACGCCATCAAAGCCGCTGGCAAACAGGGCGGTTTGCGACAGCAGCGGGCCGGTGTACGCCTTCACGCGCGGGTCGGCTGCGATGTCGGCAGGTGGGGGCGCCAGGTCGGCGATCGCCAGTTCGGTCAGGGGTCGGCCGTCAAGTTGGCCGGCTTGGAGCAGCTCGCGCGCCAGGCGCGCGCCCAGAAAGCCGCCGCCGCCCGTCAGAAGGATGCGCATGGTGTGCCTCGGTCAAAAATCAGTGATTGTCCTTGGGAACGAAAGCCCCACGCTGCCCCACCAGGAAATCGAGGTCAGCGCCTTCGTCGGCCTGCAGCACGTGGTCGATATACAGCTTCCAGTAGCCGGATTTCAGCGGCGGCTCCGGGGCCTTCCAGTCGGCCAGGCGTTTCTTCAACTCGGCATCGGAGATGTCCAGGTGCAAGCGGCGATTGGGCACATCCAATTCGATCATGTCGCCATTGCGCACCACCGCCAGCGGGCCACCGGCGGCGGCCTCAGGCGAGGTGTGCAGCACCACGGTGCCATAGGCGGTGCCGCTCATACGCGCGTCGCTGATACGGACCATGTCGGTGATGCCTTTGCGCAGCACCTTGGGCGGCAGCGGCATATTGCCCACTTCGGCCATGCCGGGGTAGCCCTTGGGGCCACAGTTTTTCAGCACCAGGATGCAGGTCTCGTCGACGTCGAGGCTCTCGTCGTCGATGCGGGCATGGAAGTCGTCGCTGTTTTCGAACACCACGGCGCGCCCGCGGTGCACCATCAGCGAGGGCGTGGCCGCACTGGGCTTGATCACCGCGCCGCGCGGTGCGAGGTTGCCACGCAAGATGGCGATGCCGGCCTTTTCCTTGAACGGCGCCGCAAAGGTCTTGATCACGCGCGGATCGTAGTTCTGGGCGTCGGCGATGTTCTCGGCCACGGTTTTGCCGCTGACGGTGACGATGTCCCGATGCAGCAGGTGCTGGATTTCCTTCATCACCACCGGCAGGCCGCCGGCGTAGCAAAAATCTTCCATCAGGTGCTCGCCTGAGGGCTGCAGATTGAGCAGGCAGGGCATCTCGCTGCCCAGGCGCTCGAAATCATCGACGGTGAGTTTGATCCCCAGGCGGCCCGCGATGGCGATCAGGTGGATCACCGCGTTGGTGGAGCCGCCGATGGCAGCCAGCGTGCGGATCGCGTTCTCGAAGGCCTCGCGCGTGAGCACCTGAGAGATGGTCTGGTCGCTGTTGACCATTTCCACGATGCGCCGGCCGGCGTTGCGCGCGAGCACATTGCGGCGACCGTCGACGGCAGGAAACGCGGCGTTGCCTGGCAGGCCGATGCCCAGGGCTTCGACCATGCTGGCCATGGTGGAGGCGGTGCCCATGGTCATGCAGTGGCCGTGGCTGCGGTGCATGCAACTTTCGGCTTCAAAGAATTCCTGCAGCTTGAGCGTACCGGCGCGCACTTGCTCGCTCATGCTCCACACACCGGTGCCCGAGCCCAACTCCTGGCCGCGCCATTTGCCATTGAGCATGGGGCCACCGCTGACGCCGATGGTGGGCAGGCCCACGCTGGAAGCGCCCATCAGCAGGGAAGGGGTGGTCTTGTCGCATCCCATGAGAAGCACCACGCCGTCGAGCGGGTTGCCACGGATGCTTTCTTCCACGTCCATGGACGCGAGGTTGCGATAGAGCATGGCGGTGGGGCGCAGCAAGGTCTCGCCCAACGACATCACCGGGAATTCCAAGGGGAAGCCGCCGGCCTCGTACACACCGATCTTGACCTGTTCGGCGAGGGCGCGGAAATGGCTGTTGCAGGGGGTGAGTTCGCTGAAGGTGTTGCAGATGCCGATCACGGGGCGTCCGTCGAACTGGTCATGGGGTATGCCCTTGCCTTTGACCCAGCTGCGATATGCAAATCCGTCTCGGTCCTGCCGGCCAAACCATTGCTGGCTGCGCAAAGGGCCACGCTTCTTGGTGGGGGATTGGGTCATGCGGTCTCCGTGGGGGATGAGGTTGTCTTTAGGTGCTATGGTAAGACAATTGAATTGATTTTGGTCCAGGGTTTCCCCAGCACGATGGCAAGGGTTTTCTCGGGGGCGGCTTGCCTTGTGAGGGGTCCGCAATCGTCATACGATTGAAAATCAAGGTGTCCATGTCCATCAAAAACGTCCACGGCAACATCGTCGATTTGCTCGGCGAGGCCATCGTCGCTGGTCGGCACGCGCCCGGCGCATCGCTGCCGCCTGAGCCCCTGCTGGGGGCCGAGTTGGGCGTGAGCCGCACGGTGGTGCGCGAGGCGGTGAAGTCGCTCATCGCCAAAGGCTTGGTCACCACCGGCCCCAAGGTCGGCACCCGCGTTCAAGCCGAAGACCAGTGGAACTGGTTCGACCCGGATGTCATCTCTTGGCGATCGCGCGCAGGCCTGACGCCCGAGTTTCTGCAGGACCTGCAGGACCTGCGTCGCATCGTCGAACCTGCCGCCGTGCGCCTGGCTGCCGAGAGGGCCACCGCCGCCGACATCGCAGCCTTGCAGGCTGCCTTTGCCGGCATGACCGAGGCCGTTCACGCGGGCGGCGACTACGTTCATTACGACCTGCAGTTCCATCAGGGCCTGCTGCGCGCAGGCGGTAACCGCCTGCTGCTGCATATGAGCCGGGCACTGAGCGCGCTGCTACGCACCAGCTTCGAGTTGTCGACCCGCAAGAAAGACGGCACCCTCCAGTCGCTGCCCCTGCACCGCGCCGTGCTCGACGCCGTGATCGCGCGGGATCCTGGGTGCGCCGAGAAAGCCATCCGGGTTCTGATCGAAGGCGCCCACCGGGACATTCAGGAGGTCTTGTCCTCGCGCACCCGCCGTGCGCGCCTGTCCGTCGGCACGCATGCGGCCGCGCGCGCACCCGCTCGCACCCCCACGTCGGCACGTCCGGCTCTCAAGAAGAAGATCAAAGTCTGATGCAGGCCCTCCAACACGTCATCGACGGTTTTTTCCGCCTCCTGGAGTTGTTGATCGTCGTCCTGATGGTCGCCATGGTGGTGATGGTGTTTGGCAACGTCGTGTTGCGCTATGGGTTCAACTCCGGCATCAACATCTCCGACGAAATGGCGCGCTACTGCTTCGTCTGGCTCACCTACATCGGGGCGATGGTGGCCATGCGCGAAGGCGGCCACCTGGGCGTGGACACGCTGGTCAAGCGCCTGCCTGCCGGCGGCAAGAAGACCGCGCTGTTTATCAGTGAGGCACTCATGCTTTTGTGCAACGGCCTGTTTCTCCTGGGCACCTGGAAGATGCATGAGCTGCAAGTCACCAACGTCTCGCCCGTTGTCGGTCTGTCCATGATCTGGATTTACGGCATGGGCTATGTGGTGGGCACGGTCATGGGCGTGTTCAACCTGCGGGTCCTGTGGCGCATCGTCAGTGGCCGCATCACCGAAGCCGAGTTGGTGCAGGTCAAGGAGGACGCGCAATGACCGTCGCCGTCTTTATCTTGAGTCTTCTCGGCGCGATGGCCCTGGGCATGCCCATCGCCTATGCGCTTCTTTTTTGCGGCGTGGCCCTCATGGCGTACCTGGGCGCTACGTCCACCCTGGTCACCTTCGACAGTCAGATCCTGGCGCAGCGCTTCGTGGATGGCGCCGACAACTTCCCCCTGCTGGCGGTGCCTTTCTTCCTGCTGGCGGGCGAGTTCATGAACGCGGGCGGCTTGAGCCGGCGCATCATCCATCTGGCCATGGCCTGGGTCGGGCATTTCCGCGGGGGTCTGGGCTATGTGGCGGTGGTCGCCGCCATTATCATGGCCTCGATTTCGGGTTCGGCGGTGGCCGATACGGCGGCCCTGGCGGCCCTTCTGATTCCGATGATGCGCAATGCCGGCTATGACGTCGGCCGCTCCGCAGGCCTGATCGCCTCGGGCGGCATCATCGCGCCGGTCATTCCGCCGTCCATCGGCTTCATCATCTTTGGTGTCGCCGGCAACGTCTCCATCACCAAGCTGTTCCTGGCGGGCATCGTGCCGGGCCTGATGATGGGTCTGGCCATCGGCCTGACCTGGTGGTGGCTGGCCCGTCGCGAGAAGGTTGCACCATCGCCGGTCATGCCCCTGGGTGAGCGCCTGAAGGTGACCGCCGATGGCTTGCTCGCCCTGGGACTGCCGGTCCTGATCATCGGCGGCATGAAGATGGGGGTGTTCACGCCCACCGAGGCCGCGGTGGTGGCCGCTGTCTACAGCTTTGTGGTGGGCATGTTCATCTACCGCGAGTTGAAATTCTCGGCGCTCTATCGTTTGATCCTCTCGGCGGGCAAGACCACCGCCGTGGTGATGTTCCTGGTGGCAGCGGCCATGGTCAGCGCCTGGCTGATCACGGTGGCCAACATCCCCGCCGAAGTCGCCCGCATGCTCTCGCCCTTCATGGACAACAAGATCCTGCTGATGTTCGTGATGATGCTGCTGATCGTGGTGGTCGGCACTGCGCTGGACTTCACGCCCACGGTTTTGATCCTCACGCCAGTGCTGATGCCAGTGGTCAAGGCCGCTGGCATCGACCCGGTGTACTTTGGCGTGTTGTTCATCATGAACAACGCCATTGGCCTGATCACGCCACCGGTGGGCACCGTGTTGAACGTGGTGTGCGGGGTGGCGAAGATCTCGATGGACCAGGCGTTTCGCGGCGTGCTGCCCTTCTTGATTGCCCAGTTGGTCGTGTTGTTCTTGCTGGTGCTGTTCCCCGATCTCGTACTCGTTCCCCTGAAGTGGTGGATGAGTTAATCTTTTTCCGCTGACTGTTTTTCTAACCTGCAATAACGAAGGAGACATCCATGTTCAAACGCAGAACCCTGGCTTCGGCCATCGCGGGCGCCGCCCTCCTGGTGGCCACCTCGAGCTTCGCGCAATTCACCGAGCGCACCATCAAGTTCACCAACGGCGTCGCCGCCGACCATCCGGTGGCCGATGGTGTCAAGCGCATGCAGGAAGTGCTCAATCAGCGCACCGGCGGCAAGATGAAGATCAATGCCTTCTGGGGCGGCGCTGCGGGCGGTGACCTGCCGGCCACCCAGGCCCTGCGCGCTGGCACCCAAGAAATGGTGTGCACCTCCAGCTCGCCGCTGGTGGGCATCGTCAAGGAACTGGGCGTCTTTGACCTGCCCTTCCTGTTTGCCAACGAAAGAGAAGCCGACGCGGTGCTCGATGGCCCGGCCGGTCGTTACTTCAACCAGAAGCTCGAGGCCGCCGGCCTGGTGAACCTGGCCTACTGGGAGAACGGCTTTCGCAACCTGACCAACAGCCGCCGCCCGGTCACCAAGGTGGAAGACTTCAACGGCGTGAAGGTGCGTGTGATGCAAAACAACATCTTCCTGGACACCTTCAGGACTCTGGGCACCAACGCCGTGCCCATGGCCTTTGGCGAAGTGTTCACCGCGCTGGAGACCAAGACCATCGACGGTCAGGAGAACCCCTTCGTGACCATCGACACCTCCAAGTTCTACGAGGTGCAGAAGTTCCTGAGCGTCACCCGGCACGCCTACACCCCCTTCCTGGTGCTTTACAGCAAGCGTCTGTGGGACCAACTGAGCCCCCAGGAGCAGGCGGCCCTGCGTGAGGCGGCCATCGAAGGCCAGAAGGCTCAGCGCGCGTCCATCCGCGCCCAGAGCGACAAGGCGCTGGCTGCCCTGCGCGCCAAGGGCATGCAGGTCAACGAGATTTCGCCCGCCGAGCAGCGCCGCATGTTCGACACGGTCAGGCCGGTGTACGACAAGCACCGCGAGACCATCGGCGCTGAGGCGATCAACACCGTGTTCGACGCTTTGAAGCGCGCGCGCGGCGGCTGATACCCAAGGTGTAGGGGTCGCAAGGGCTTGCCTTTGCGACCCCTTTTTCATGGACCCCCGCCTGTTGCGGAACTGCCGATCGTTTTCATGACCTCTCAGCACGGACTTTCCGCGCCTCGCTACCGAGGTGTCTTTCCGGTGGTGCCGACCACCTTCACGGCCAGCGGCGATTTGGACATCGCCAGTCAGAAGCGCTGCGTCGATTTCATGATCGACGCCGGCTCGCAGGGCTTGTGCATTCTGGCTAATTTTTCCGAGCAGTTTGCGCTGTCCGACGCCGAGCGCGAGACGCTCACGCGCACCTTGCTCGAACATGTGGCAGGCCGGGTGCCCGTGATCGTCACTACCACCCATTTCAGCTCCCAGGTCTGCGCTGAGCGTTCACGCCGCGCCCAGGAGATGGGTGCCGCCATGGTGATGGTGATGCCGCCGTATCACGGGGCCACGATTCGTGTGAGCGAGGCCCGCGTCATTGAGTTTTATCAGCATGTGAGCGATGCCATCGGCATTCCGATCATGGTGCAGGACGCACCGGTCAGTGGTACGCCGCTGCCCGCACCGCTGCTGGCTCGTATGGCCCGCGAGATCGAGCAGCTGGCGTACTTCAAGATCGAAACACCTGGCGCCGCCAGCAAGCTGCGCGAACTCATCGCTCTGGGGGGCGATGCCATTGAAGGCCCCTGGGACGGAGAAGAGGGCATCACCCTGCTGGCCGACCTGGATGCGGGCGCCACCGGCGCGATGACCGGCGGTGCATACCCCGATGGCATCCGCACCATCGTCGATGCGCATCGGGCGGGCCAGCGCGAGGAGGCGGTGGCCGCCTATGCGCGATGGCTGCCGTTGATCAACGCGGAAAATCGCCAGGGCGGCATCCAGGCCGCCAAGGTCCTGATGAAAGAGGGTGGGGTGATCGCCTGCGACGCCATGCGCCATCCGTTCGCCCAGATGCATCCGGACACCCGCGCTGGCCTGCTCGATGCCGCCCGTCGCCTGGACCCGATGGTGCTCCGGTGGGCCCGATGAATCTGCATACCCGGTTTGAATAAAGACTGTCCCGATGAAGATCACCCAAGTCGAAACCGTTCGCCTCGGCGAGTTTCCCAACATCTTGTGGGTGCGTCTGCATACTGACGAGGGCTTGGTGGGCCTGGGCGAGACCTTCATGGGCGCACAGGCTGTCGAGGCTTATCTGCACGAGTGGGTGGCACCCAAGCTGGTGGGGACCGACCCGCTGGCGATTGAATCGCGCAACCGCGACATCACCGGTTACCTGGGCTGGCGCGGATCGGGCGTCGAGACGCGGGGCAATTCCGCGGTGGACATCGCGCTGTGGGACATCTTTGGCAAGGCCGCCGGCATGCCGGTACACACGGCCTTGGGCGGCAAGAGCCGTGATGCGATTCGCATCTACAACACCTGCGCCGGCTACCAGTACGTGCGCAGCACCGTCAACCAGAACACTGCCAACTGGGGCCTGGGCCAGAACGCCGGGCCTTACGAGGACTTGGAGGGTTTCCTGTATCGCGCTGACGAAGTCGCCCAGTCGTTGCTGTCCGAAGGCATCACCGCGATGAAGATCTGGCCCTTTGACATGGCGGCCGAACGCAGTCACGGCCAGTACATCAGCAATGAGGACCTGCGCGCGGCGCTCGAGCCTTTCCGCAAGATCCGCCAGGCCGTGGGCGATCGCATGGACATCATGGTCGAATTCCACAGCCTGTGGCGTCTGCCCATGGCACGCAAGATCGCCCGTGCTTTGGAGGAGTTCAACACCTTCTGGCACGAAGATGCGATCCGCATGGACAGTCTGGACCTGCTCAAGGCCTATGCGCAAGACTGCAAGGCCCTGGTGTGCGCTAGCGAAACGCTGTCCTATAAGTGGGGTTTCAAGGACTATCTCGAGACGGGTGTGGCCGGCGTGGCCATGCTCGATCTGAGCTGGTGCGGTGGTTTGTCGGAGGCGCGTAAGATCGCCGCCATGGCCGACGCTTGGCAGCTGCCCGTGGCACCGCATGACTGCACCGGGCCCGTGGTGTGGACGGCCTCGACCCACCTGTCGCTGCATGCGCCTAATGCGCTGGTGCAAGAAAGCGTGCGCGCTTTCTACACCGGTTGGTACAAGGAACTGGTCACCGAGCTGCCCCACGTGGACAAGCAGGGGATGATTCACTTGAACGACAAGCCAGGCCTGGGCCTGGAGCTGCTGCCCGATTTGCACAAGCGCGCGGATGCCATCGTGCGTGTCTCAAAAGCCTGATCAAGGTGCACGCGCCGACCAAGCCCTGATCAAATAAGCGACCTGACATGACACTCGACCCCACCCGCTGCCTGCCCGATGACGGCTGCGCCGGCACCTTGTTGGCCCGCGTTTGGTCTACCCAGGGCCCTGTGCCCGGTCCTTCGGTCGCCGTCGTGCGCGCCGATGGCGTGTACGACCTCTCCGCCACCTTTCCCACCATGAGCGGTTTGCTCGACCTGCCGGATGCAGTGGCCCGTGTGCGGGCTGCGCCCGGTGTGCGCTTAGGCAGCTTGCAGGATCTGCTGGCCGCCAGCTGGCAGCCTGCCGCGCATCCCCAGCAACCGCACCTGCTCGCCCCCTGCGACCTGCAGGTGGTCAAGGCGGCGGGCGTCACCTTCGCCACCAGCCTGATCGAGCGCGTCATCGAAGAACGCGCCGGCGGCGATCCTGCGCGTGCGCAGGCGCTGCGTGCGCAGGTCGAGGCCTCGGTCGGTCAGGACCTGCAGGCGGTCCGACCCGGCTCGCCTGCGGCCATGTCCTTGAAAAAGCTTTTGCAGGAGCAGGGCCTGTGGTCGCAGTACCTCGAGGTGGGCATCGGCCCCGATGCCGAGGTCTTCACCAAGGCGCCGGTCCTGGCGGCCGTTGGCACGGGCGCGCAGGTGGGCATCCGCCGCGACTCGGCCTGGAACAACCCCGAGCCCGAGGTGGTGCTGGCGGTCGACAGCCGCGGCTGCATCGTGGGCGCCAGTCTGGGCAATGACGTCAATTTGCGTGACATCGAAGGCCGCAGCGCGCTGCTTCTGGGCAAGGCCAAGGACAATAACGCGTCATGCGCCATCGGCCCCTTCATTCGCCTGTTCGACGACACCTTTAGCCTGGACGACCTGCGTCAGGAGACCGTGGACCTGCGTGTGCAGGGACTGGACGGCTTCGTGCTTCAGGGCCTGAACAACCTGGCCCGCATCAGCCGCGACCCCACCGAGCTGGTGGCACAGACCGTGGCGGCCCACCAGTACCCCGATGGCTTCATGCTGTTCACGGGCACGCTGTTTGCACCCATCGACGATCGCGACCGCCCCGGCGCGGGCTTCACCCACAAGCTGGGGGATGTGGTCAGCATCCGCAGCGCTCACCTGGGCGAGTTGTGCAATGCGGTGACGCACAGCGAACAAGCCCCGCCCTGGCGCTTTGGCCTGCAGGCCTTTTTCTCCAACCTCGCGGCGCGCGGCCTGCTCGCACCCGCAACCTCCTGAAAGCGTCTGTCATGACACTCCCTGAAGTCTTCGTGGTCGGCGCCGCCCGTACCGCCATCGGCACCTTCGGCGGCAGCCTCAAGGATGTCCCCTTGGGCGACCTGGCCACCACCGCGGTGCGTGCCGCGATCGAGCGCAGCGGCGCTCCAATCGATGCGGTGGGCCACCTGGCCATGGGCAACGTCATCCCCACAGAGCCCCGTGATGCGTATCTCAGTCGGGTTGCCGCCATGCAGGCGGGTTTGCCGCAGGAGGTACCCGCCTTCAACGTCAACCGCCTGTGCGGCTCGGGCCTGCAGGCCATCGTCTCGGCAGCGCAGTCCATCTTGCTCGGAGACACCGAGATCGCCATTGGCGGCGGCGCCGAGTCCATGTCGCGCAGTCCCTATCTGGCCCAGGGCGCTCGCTGGGGGGCGCGCATGGGCGACATGCAGATGGTCGACTACATGTTGAACATCCTGCACGACCCCTTCCACCGGATTCACATGGGTATGACCGCCGAAAACGTGGCGCAGGCCTACGGCATCACCCGCGAGCAGATGGACGCCCTGGCCGCCGAGAGCCACCGCCGTGCGGCAGCCGCCCTTGCAGCGGGCCACTTCAAGGCGCAGGTGGTGCCCGTGATGCTCAAGTCCCGCAAGGGCGAGGTCGCCTTCGATACCGACGAACACGTCAAGCCCGACACCACGGTGGCGACCCTGGCGGCCATGAAGCCGGCCTTCAAGAAAGAGGGCGGCACCGTCACCCCCGGCAATGCCTCCGGGATAAACGACGGCGCTGCCGCCGTGGTCCTGGCCTCGGCGCAGGCTGTGCGCGCCCAGGGCCTGCGACCCATGGCCCGCCTCGTGTCCTACGCGCACGCAGGCGTCGATCCCCAGATCATGGGCATCGGCCCCGTGCCCGCCACCCGCAAGGCCCTTGCGCGCGCCGGCCTGAAGGTCCAGGACCTGGACGTGATCGAATCGAATGAGGCCTTCGCGGCGCAGGCCTGCGCGGTGATGCAGCAGCTCGAACTTGATCCGGCCCGCGTCAACCCCAACGGCTCCGGCATCTCGCTCGGACACCCGGTGGGCGCCACCGGTGCCATCATCACGACCAAGGCCCTTTACGAACTGCAGCGGGTCGGCGGACGCTATGCGCTGGTCACCATGTGCATCGGCGGCGGCCAGGGCATCGCCGCGATCTTCGAGCGCGCCTGAACCCTGTTTGCGGCGCTCTCTCGACACTTTGTGAAATACAAGGTATTGCTGTTGTGTCTTGTAATGAGTTCTATATGCTTATCCATCACAGTGACTCGATGGAGAGGCCGTCATGCCAGGGCTCGCGTGGCCTCGCACAGACCATCAGGCGATACCGCCTGAACAGAGGCTCCTGCGCCACTACAACTGGACGATAACCACCGCTTATGCCGCGGTCGCTCTGGGGGTACTGGGGTTCTTCGCCTTCCAGTTGCGCCAGGACCTGCAGACCCAGGTGACCCAATTGGAGGCGCAGGTCGAACGCCACGGACAGACCCTGGATCTCGTGTTGGGCGCTGCGGCCGATCAGGTTGACACCTTGCGCGCGGCCCTGGCCGCTCACCACACCCCGGACGCTTGCCAGACCGGGCGGCGCCAGGCCGTCGACGGTCCCTTGCGCCAGATCGGATCTCAGTTCATCTGGCATGCCGAGCGCGGTCGCACGGCGGGTGGGCGGCTGCAGGGCGAGGGCGGGCTGGCCGGGCGCAGTGACGCGTTCTATTGCGACCTGGGAGCCTTGCTGGCGCTCGTTCCCCAGTTGCAGGCGATGGTCGTCCACCTGCCCCCTGTCAGTCGAACCACCTTCTTGTCGGTGCAAGATTTCCGCTTTGAAACGCCAGGTCGGCCTGCAGCCACACGCGCGGCGGCTCGCGCTGGCTCTGCGGATGCCGAGCTCTGGCGACTCGCGCAGCCTGAAACCAATCCCAGCCGCCGCAGCTTTTGGACGCACCCCTACTGGGGGGGCGGCGATCTGGGCCTGCTGGTTCCGATTGCATCGCCGGTTTACGCAGGGGACCGCTTTCTCGGAGTGCTCGCTGTCCACCTGCGACTCGATGCCTTGGACCCGGTTCAGACGGCCATGGGCTACGCCCTGGGCACCGTCGCCGTGGTCGATGCCCAGGGGCGGGTGCTGGTCCATCCCGCCCAGTCATCGCAGTCGCACCCGATGCGATCGCCGGCGCGCTTGGAGCAGACCTTTGCCTCTGCGGCGCTGGCGTCGCCCGAGTCGCTGGACGCGATGGCGGCGGGACGTGCCCAGACGCATGCGGGCTGGATCGTGATCCGCCGCCCGCTCGCTTCTGCGCCCTGGCAGCTGGTCTACGCAGCCCCGCGCGCGGCGTTGTGGCAAGCCTTGCTGGTGCAGCGGGGGGCTGCGGTATCGACCGTCCTCATCGCCCTGGGGCTGATCATGACGGTCCTCTATGCGGCGACCTGGCATGGCTTTGTGGGTCCGGCTGCCCGTCTGGTGAGTCACGCGATGGCCGAGTCCAGCCAGCACGGCCTGGCCGCGCCGCGCGTGCCGCGCGCCTGGCAGCCTTGGTTCGAGGCCGTCACGCGCGTGTTTCGCGAGTCCCTGCAATTGGGCAGCCTACGCCGCGAGTTGGACATCGCTGCACGATTGCAGCAGTCCATCCTGCCTCGCCAGTGGCCGCAGGATGCGCGCTATGACCTGTGGGGCACCATGCGCGCCGCCAAGGACATCGGCGGCGATTTCTACGACCACTTCGAATTGCCCGCAGGCCGGCGCGGCCTGGTGGTCGCCGACGTCAGTGGCAAGGGCATCCCGGCGGGCTTGTTCGCAATGGTCTCCAAGACCTTGTTGCGGGTCATCGCCACGCAGCGGGAGCAGGCGGTGGGCGATGTGGTGAGCGAGGTCAACGACGGTCTGTGCGCGGACAACGAATCGAGCATGTTCGTCACCGCCTTCTACGGTCAGTATGACCCCGACAGCGGCCGACTGGTCTATGCCAACGCCGGGCATCCGCCGCCGCTGGTGCTGCGCGCGCGAGGTGGCCTGGAGTGGCTCGACGGCCCCGGTGGCACCGCCTTGGGTGTGGTGCCAGGCCTGTCCTATCAGGCGGGCACGGTCGATCTGACTCCCGGAGACACCTTGCTGGTGTTCACCGACGGTGTCACCGAGGCCGTCAATGCCGACGGCCAGGAGTTTGGCAAGCTGCGCCTAACGGCCCTGTTCGACTTCCGACCCGCGGCGGCCGCCCGCGAAGCGATCGAGCGCCTGCTCGCACGCCTGGACCGCTACGCCCAAGACGTCGAACCCCACGACGACATCACCTGCCTGGCCTTGCATTGCCGGAGGGTGGGCACCGAACCCGGCCAGAGTCAGACCCCTGCCTCCGTTTAAGATCCTTGGGTGACCTCGACCCTGCCCTCCCCACACAGCCCCCAGACCATCGCCCGCAAGGGCATCATCCTCGCGGGTGGCGCTGGCACCCGCTTGCATCCGGCCACGCTGGCCATCTCCAAGCAGCTGCTGCCGGTGTATGACAAGCCCATGGTGTATTACCCGCTGGCGACGCTGATGCTCGCCGGCATTCGCGAGGTGCTTGTGATCAGCACACCCCAGGACACGCCGCGCTTTGAGCAGCTGCTGGGTGATGGATCGCAGTGGGGCATGCGCCTGTCGTACGCGGTGCAGCCTCGGCCCGAGGGCCTGGCCCAGGCCTTCCTGATTGGCCGTGAGTTTCTGGCGGGCGCGCCCTGTGCGATGGTGCTGGGGGACAACATCTTCTATGGCCATGACCTGGTCAAGCTCCTGCGCGAAGCAAATCAGGACACGCGCGACGCCACCGTGTTTGCTTACCATGTGAAAGATCCGCAGCGTTATGGCGTGGTCGCCTTTGACGACCAGGGCCGCGCCACGTCCATCGAGGAAAAGCCCGAACACCCCCAGAGCAATTGCGCCGTCACCGGCTTGTATTTCTACGGGCCCGACGTCTGTGACGTCGCCGCGGCGGTGCGTCCGTCGGCCCGCGGCGAGCTGGAGATCACCACCGTCAACCAGCACTACCTCGCCCAAGGGCGGCTGCAGGTCAAGACCATGGGACGTGGCTTTGCCTGGCTCGACACCGGGACGCACGAAAGCCTGCTAGAGGCCAGCCAGTTCATCCACACCCTCGAGGAACGCCAGGGCCTGAAGGTGGCGGCTCCCGAAGAAATCGCGTGGCGCAGCGGCTGGATCGACACCGACCGACTGCTCACGCTGGCTCAGGCGCTGGGCAAGAGCGGCTACGGCACTTACCTGGCCGGCTTGGTCCACGGAAAACGCGAATGGTGACTGTCACCGCCACGCGCCTGCCCGAGGTGCGGATCATCGAGCCGCGCGTCTTCGGCGACGCGCGGGGCTTCTTTCTGGAAAGCTGGAACCAGCGTGTGTTTGACGAGGCGATCGGCCAGAGCCTGCACTTCGTTCAAGACAACCACTCTCGTTCGGCCCAGGGCGTGTTGCGTGGCATGCACTACCAGCTGACCCAGCCTCAAGGCAAGCTGGTGCGCGTGGTCTCCGGGCGCGTCTTTGACGTCGCCGTCGACATGCGCCGTGACTCGCCCCGTCTGGGCCAGTGGACGGGGGTCGAGCTGAGCGCCGACAACCATCGCATGCTCTGGATTCCCCCCGGCTTCGCCCATGGCTTTCTGGTGATGTCCGAGTCAGCGGACTTTCTCTACAAGGCCACCGCCTACTACGCGCCGCAGGACGAACACACGCTCGCCTGGGACGACCCCCGCGTCGCCATTGACTGGCCGCTCGAGGCGGGCCGGGCACCGCGGGTCTCGGCCAAAGACCAGGCCGGCGCTCGCCTGGCCGACGCGCCCCTTTACTGAGCGTCATCCCCTATCGAGTCGGTGATGGATCGCGTCGATGCCCTTGTGATCGGTGCTGGCGTGGTCGGCCTGGCGGTCGCACGCACGCTGGCCGCTGCCGGTCGGGAGACCCTGGTGCTGGAGGCCCAGCCTGCCATCGGCCAGGGCGTGAGCGCGCGCAACAGCGAAGTCATTCACGCCGGTCTGTTCTACGCACCGGGCTCGCTCAAGGCGCGTCTGTGCGTACGGGGTAAACAGATGCTTTATGCGCTGTGCGACAGCCACGGCGTAGACCATCGCCGCTGCGGCAAGCTGGTCGTGGCCAATGCCCCCGAAGAAGAAGCGGCGCTGCGCGTTTTGCAGGCCCGCGCTGCGGCCAACGGCGTCCCTGTCGACTGGCTGGACGCGCAGCAGGCCCGCGCGCTCGAGCCCGCGCTGCGTTGCTCCGCGGCCTTGCACTCGACCACCACCGGCATTGTCGACAGCCATGGCCTGATGCTGGCCCTGCAAGGTGATTTGGAGCGACACGGCGGCATGGTCGCAGTGGCCAGCCCGGTCGATTCGGCGGTGCTCGATCCCCGGGGTGACTTGCATGTGGTGCGCCTGTCCGACGGCACCGAGATCGGCGCGTCCTGCGTCGTCAACGCCGCCTCCTTGCACGCCTGCGCGCTGGCGCGGCGTTTTGCGGGTCTGGCACCCGAGCACGTGCCCACGCCCCACTATGGCAAGGGCAACTACTACAGCCTCACCGGCAAGGCGCCGTTCTCGCGCCTGATCTATCCGGCGCCGGCCGACGCCTGGCTCGGGGTGCACCTCACCCTGGACCTGGGCGGCCAGGCCCGCTTCGGTCCGGACTTGCAGTGGCTGGATGTGGCCACACCGGAGGCGATCGACTACACGGTCGATCCGCGGCGCGCCGACGGTTTTTATGACGAGGTGCGTCGCTACTGGCCCGAGCTACCCGATGGTGCGCTGTCCCCCAGCTACAGCGGCGTGCGCCCCAAAATCCATGGACCGGACGAGCCCGCGCCCGACTTTCGCATCGACGGGCCTGCGCGCCACGGCGTGCCCGGATTGATCAACCTGTTTGGCATCGAGTCGCCGGGCCTGACCAGTGCCCTGGCGATCGGTGAGTACGCGGTCAGCCTGCTGCAGCCCGATGCTGGCGCAGCGCATGCGCCGCTTCCTTGACCAACTCCGGTCCCCGGTAGATCAGCCCGGTGTAGATCTGCACCACGTCGGCGCCGGCCTCGATCTTGGACACCGCGTCCGCGCCACTGAGGATGCCGCCCACGCCGATGATCGGAAAACCTTGACCCAGTGCATCTCGCAGCTGCCGGATCACGCGGTTGCTGGCCTGTAGCACCGGCGCGCCGCTCAGGCCGCCAGTCTCTTGTGCATGCGGCAGGCCCGCCACCGCATCGCGTGCCAGCGTGGTGTTGGTGGCGACCACGCCATCCATGCCGTGACGACGCAGCGTGCCGGCGATCACCGCCACCTGGGTCTCGTCCAGATCGGGCGCAATCTTCACGAAGATTGGCACCTGACGCGCGTGCTCGTGTCGCAGCTGCTCGCGCCGCGCCGCCAGCGCCCCCAGAAGTCCGTCCAGCGCCGCATCGCTTTGCAGGGCGCGCAGGTTCTGGGTATTAGGGCTGGAGATATTGACCGTGACGTAATCGGCATGCGGGTACACCCCGGCCAAGCCCGCGAGGTAATCCTCGTTGGCCCGCTCGATCGGCGTGGCGGCGTTCTTGCCGATGTTCAGCCCCAGCACGATGGGCGAGGCCTGACCGCGCTGACGCACGGCGGACTGGCGCACGTTGGCCACAAACGCGGCCAGGCCCTCGTTGTTGAAGCCCAGTCGGTTGATCAGGGCGTTGGCCTGCGGCAGTCGGAACATGCGGGGCTTGGGGTTGCCCGGTTGTCCCAGGGGCGTGACGGTGCCCACTTCGACAAAGCCAAAGCCCATGGCCGCAAACGCGTCGATGCAGCGCGCGTTCTTGTCCAGACCGGCTGCCAGGCCCACCCGATTGGGAAAGCGTAGACCGGCCAGCTCAATCGGGTCGCTCACGCGGGTGTTGCACCAGGTCCATTGCAGGGGCGTGCCTTGCAGGCGGGCCAGCGCGCTCAGGGTGGCGTCGTGGGCCGCCTCGGCATCCAGGCGAAACAGGAAGGGGCGGGCGAGGGCGTAGGGCAGGAGGGCCATGGATAATTCGGGTTTTACAAAGGCGAGCCGGGAGATTGTCGCGTGACTCAGGACGAATTGAAGACGCTGGTCGGCCAAGCCGCCTTGCAGTACGTGGTGCCAGGCGAGATTGTCGGGGTTGGCACGGGGTCGACCGTCAACAAGTTCATCGAGGCCCTGGCCACCCTCAAGGGCCGCATCCCCGGCGCGGTTTCCAGCTCCGATGCCTCCACCGCCCGCCTGAAGGCCTTGGGCATCCCGGTGTTTGATGCCAATGACGTGGGCGAACTGGCCGTCTACATCGATGGCGCCGACGAAATTGACAGCCAGGGCTACATGATCAAGGGCGGCGGTGCGGCCCTCACCCGAGAGAAGATCGTCGCCGCGCAATCGCGACGCTTCGTGTGCATCGCTGACGAATCTAAACGCGTTCAGGTGCTCGGGCGCTTTCCGCTGCCCGTGGAGGTCATTCCCATGGCCACGGCCCACATCACCCGCCAGTTCGCCGCGATGGGCGGCACCGCCCGTGTGCGCCTGAAAGACGGTGTGCCCCTGGTCACCGACAACGGCCAGCACATTCTGGATGTGACCGGCCTCTCGCTGAAAGACCCGCTGGCCTTTGAATCGAGCGTCAACCAGTGGCCGGGCGTGGTGACGGTGGGTGTGTTTGCCCACCAGAAGGCGGCGATCTGCCTGCTTGGAACCGCCGACGGCGTGCAGACTCTGAGCTACTGAGCCCGACCCGCAGGCCTGCGGTCAGCCAAAGATATGAGCGCCGTCGTAGGGTCGCTCGGGTCCGCGGGGCGGGGCCGTCGTGCTGTCGTTGGAGGCCGCTGCGTCCATTGCGATGACCGTGGCGGACGGGTCCTCCAGAAGCTGCGCGATGCGTTGCTTCCACATTTCCAGCTTGTTCACGAAGGCTTCGACCTCCCGCTCGAAGGTAGCGTCGTCCAGTTCGGACACAGGCTTGGCGTGCATCAGCATCACGGCTTGTGATTGGGGCTCGAGACTGAACAGGCCGTTGGCCTGCAGGTAATCGCTTGCATTGGCTTGCATCAGCAGGCGAAGCAGGGGCTCGGCATCGTCCTCGGGCAGAGGCGCCAGCAGCGCGGTAATCACCATCTGCTCGGTCGGCTGGTGGAACTCGAAGTTCACGACCAGGCTGCCATCGAATTCGAGGGCGCAGCTGTGGGTGCCGCCCTCCAGCGTGAGTCCTTCAAGCCCGAGTGTCTTGCCAAAGCGCTCGATGAGCCGAAGTGCCAGGTCGTGCGAGTGCATACGAGGATCCTAGGAAAGTACGAGGAGCGGGTGGGGCGCCGGCGAGGGCCGTGCAGCTTCTGGATCAGGGGGGACTTGCGACAGTCGCTTGAATCGATACATCAGACGCAGGCAGCGTTGCATGATCTTCCCCACGCGGGTGACGCGAGAGTGGCGGTGTCGATTGAAATTGGGCGGCAGACCGTGCGGGGTTTGCCAAACGGTGCGCGGTGTGTAGGTCGGGACGTTGACGTCGGGCGGCGAGGCGCTCGTGGGGCTGGTGTGTGTAGGGGAGGTTTGAGAGAGGGGTATGAGCTTGAATGTGTCCTGATCCGACTGCATGGGTGTCTCCATCCGTTAGCGGATCGCGCGCTGGCGCACGACCCGGGCGGTCAGTAACCCCGGGTCACCGTTTGTTCCGGTGTGTCCTCAGGCCATGCCCTGATGACGCAGCAGCGCGTCCAACGTCGGCTCGCGGCCCCGGAAGGCCTTGAAGGAATCGATCGCAGGGCGGCTTCCGCCCACCTCCAGGATCGCCTGGCGGTAGCGGCGGCCCGTCTCGGTGCTGGGATGGCCCTGCGGATCCAGCGTCTCTTCGAAGGCCGCATAGGCGTCGGCCGACAACACCTCGGCCCACTTGTAGCTGTAATAGCCCGCCGCGTAGCCACCCGCAAAAATGTGGCTGAAGGTGTGGGCCGTGCGGCTAAAGGCCGGCGGTTGCAACACGGCCACCTCCTGGCGCACATCGGCCAGCAAGGGCATGAAGTCTTGCGCGGGATCATGCTCGGTATGCAGCAGCATGTCGAACAGCGCGAACTCGATCTGACGCAATGTCTGTAGGCCACTTTGAAAATTCCGCGCAGCGAGCATCTTGTCAAACAGGGCGTGCGGCAGCGCCTCGCCCGTATCCACGTGGGCGGTCATGTGTCGCAGCACGGTCCACTCCCAGCAAAAGTTCTCCATGAACTGACTGGGAAGCTCCACGGCGTCCCATTCGACGCCGCTGATGCCCGAGACATCACGCTCCTCGACCTGTGTGAGCAGGTGATGCAGACCGTGACCGAATTCATGGAACAAGGTGGTGACGTCGTCGTGCGTGAGCAGCGCCGGCTTGCCGTCCACACCCTCGCCGAAGTTGCAAACCAGGTGCGCCACTGGCGTTTGCAGCGCGCCTGTATCGGGCCTGCGCCAGCGCGCACGCACATCGTCCATCCAGGCGCCACCGCGCTTGCCGCTGCGCGCGGAAGGATCCAGATAGAACTGGCCGATCAGTCGGCCTTCACGCTCGATACGGTAGAAGCTCACGCCCGCATGCCACACCGGCGCCTGATCGGGCCGGATCGCCACTTCGAACAGGGTCTCGACGATCTTGAACAAGCCTGCCAGCACCTTGGGCGCCGTGAAATAGGGCTTGACCTCCTGCTCGCTGAACGCGTAACGCGCCTCTTTGAGTTTCTCGCCGATGTAGGGCCAGTCCCAGGACTGGGGATCGTGCAGACCCAGATCCGAGCGGGCGAACGCGCGCATGTCGGCGACGTCTTTCTCGGCATAGGGTCGCGCCTTGGTGGCGAGTTCGCGCAAGAAGGCTACGACCTGATCGGGCGAGTCAGCCATCTTGGGCACCAGCGAGACCTCACCGAAATTGCGAAAGCCCAGAAGCTGCGCTTCTTCGCGACGCAGGGCGAGGATCTCCGCGATCAGGGCGCTGTTGTCAAACGGGCGGGATGCCTCGGGCGCCTGGTCGCTGGCACGGGTCACGTAGGCGCGGTACAGGCGCTGGCGCAGCGCGCTGCTGTGTGCGAACTGCATCACCGGCAGGTAGCAGGGCATCTTCAGTGTGAGCTTGTGGCCCTCGCGCCCCTCGGCCTGAGCGGCGGCGCGGGTGGCCTGCAGCACGTCGTCGGGCACGCCGGTGAGTTCGGCTGCATCCACGTAATCGGCGTAGGCGTCGGTGGCGTCCAGCGTGTTCTCGCTGAATTTCTGCCCCAGTTCAGCCTGGCGCTCCTGAATCTGGGCGTAGCGCACCTTGGCGGGCCCGGCCAGCTCGGCACCCCCGAGCACGAAGTTGCGGATGGCGTTTTGGTGGGCTTGGCGCTGGGCGGGATTGAGCTGCGAGGCGTCAATGGCCTTGTACTTGGCGTACAGGCGCTCGTCGCTGCCCAGACGGGTCCAGAACTCGGTCACGCGCGGCAGGGCCTCGTTGTAGGCGGCGCGCAGCTCGGGGGTGTCGGCCACACCATTGAGATGGCTGACGGCGCCCCAGGCGCGACCGAGCTTTTCGGTGGCGGTGTCGAGCGTGGCGGCCAAGGCCGGCCACTG
>CANHSE010000010.1 GCA_947463025.1 Comamonadaceae bacterium | reverse complement strand
TGCCAGGCGGGATTCTGGGTGCCGGGGGCTGCCTCTGGCAGCGTGTTCGCTGACGTGGTTCAGGGCGGTGCGACCGCCCCTCTAAAATCCCCCGATGCTCGACATCAGCCTCCTACGCAAAGACCTCGACTCTGTCGTGGCCCGTCTGGCCACGCGCAAGAACCCCCAGCCTTACCTGGACGTCGAGGCTTTTCGGCGCTTGGAGGCCGAGCGCAAGACGATTCAGACCCTTACCGAAGAACTGCAGGCCCAGCGCAATGCGCTGTCCAAGCAGATCGGCCAACTCAAGGCGAAGGGCGAATCGGCCGACGCAGTGATGGCGCAAGTGGCCGCGATCAAGACCGAGCTCGATCAATCCGCCGCCCGCCTGGAGCAACTGCAGCCCGAGTTGCAGGCGCTCTTGCTGGCCGTACCCAACCTGCCGCAAGACGGCGTGCCTGTGGGTGCCGACGAAACCGGCAACGTGGTCCTGCGCCAGTGGGGCACGCCGCGCTCGCTCGATTTCGCGGTGCGTGACCATGTGGACATCGGCGAAGCCCTGGGCCTGGATTTCGAAACCGGCGTCAAGCTCGCAGGTGCGCGCTTCACCGTGATGAAGGGCCCGATTGCCCGCCTGCACCGCGCCCTCGCGCAGTTCATGCTGGACGTGCAGACCCAAGCGCATGGCTACACCGAGTGCTACACGCCCTACATCGTCAACGCCGAGACCCTGCGCGGCACCGGCCAGTTGCCCAAGTTCGAGGCTGACCTCTTTGCCGCCAAAAAGGGCGGCCAGGAAGGCGAGGCAACGAGTGATGACACGGCCCTGTACCTGATCCCCACCAGCGAGGTCACGCTCACCAACTTCGTGCGCGATGAAATCGTGGCCGAGACCGATCTGCCGATCAAGCTCACCGCCCACACCCCGTGTTTTCGCTCCGAGGCGGGCAGTGCTGGACGCGATACGCGCGGCATGATCCGCCAGCACCAGTTCGACAAGGTGGAAATGGTGCAGATCGTCCATCCCGAGAAAAGTGCCCAGGCCCTGGAGGAGATGACCGGCCACGCCGAGGCTGTCCTGCAAAAGCTCGGCCTGCCCTATCGCGTCATGCTGCTTTGCACGGGCGACATGGGCTTTGGTGCGGCGCGCACGCACGACCTCGAGGTCTGGCTGCCGGCGCAGAACACCTACCGCGAGATCAGCTCCGTGAGCAACTGTGAGGCCTTCCAGGCGCGCCGCCTGCAGGCCCGCTACAAGACCGCGCAAGGCAAGAACGAACTGGTGCACACCCTCAACGGCTCAGGCCTGGCCGTGGGCCGCACGCTGGTGGCGGTGCTGGAGAACTACCAGAACGCCGATGGCTCGGTCACGGTGCCCGAGGTCTTGCGCCCTTATCTGGGTGGCATGAGCGTCCTCAAGGCCTGAGCGCGTTCAGAACACCACCGGCGGGGCGTGCCACTGCAGCAGCCCGTCGGGCGTTTGCGCGATGAAGTCCTGCTGCATCAGGCTGCGGTAATCGCCCACGTAATCGCGCGTGGTATCCACCATCAGCCAGACCTTGTCGCCGACCACGAAGGGCAGGTAGGAGCGATCGCCCTGCACCCGGGTGTTCTGCGCATAAAAGCCTTCGAGGATGTCCGCCACTTCACCCGCCAGACTCGCATCGATACCGACCTCGGTGAGCAGGTGCGCGCCATTGGTGGGGCTCTCGACAAACAGGATACGGTTGTCGATGCCCACCGCAGACAGCAGCGACGCCATGAGCAGCGCCTGGTCGTCGCAATCGCCGCCGCCAGCGTTCAGGGTCTCGGTGGGGGCGGCCAGGTAGTCGCCCTGCACGCGCACGCCATTGCGCATGGCGATCGGGTCAGGGACGTAATTGACGTTGCTTTTGACGTATTCAAAGAGTGCGGCGGCCTGGAGCAGTTTTTCCCGCTCGTGGCCGGCGTAGGGGCTGGACACCTTCACGGCGAGGCTGCGCACCGAGGTGGGGTCGACGTAGGCGCGGTAGTCGATGTGGCCCGAGGCCAGGCGCGGCAGGCTGTCGCCATTGCCCGGGCTGTGCGCCATGGGCTGCTGTAAGGGCGAGGGGGAGGGGGAAGGACTGGACGAGGGGACTTGCTTGGACAGCCCGGACGTGCCGCCCAGCGCGTGCGCGTAGGCGCAGAATAGGAACAGGTTGAAGTGGATGCGGGCGCTGACCGGAAAAGAATCGGTGCCGGGCCACAGGCTCATCTGGCCCCAGGCGCCGGGGCTGAACGTCATGAGCAGCTGGAGGTTGAACCCTATTTCCTCCACCAGCGTGCGCCCGTAGGCCCAGAGGTTCAGGTAGCGCCAGTCATTGAGGTCGGAGGTGAAGAGGTTGTGCGCCAGGCAGATCACCGCCCAGCCCAGCGACCAGAGCACCCCCGCCAGGACGGCGTAGAGCAGGCCCTGGAGCAGGCCGTTGAGGCGAAAGTTCAGCCAAAGCTGCACCAGCAGCAAGACCATCAGACCGTGGATCAGCCAAGGGGAATTCATGGGGGCTCATCATATTGACTACGGATGAGCGCCCTGGCCGGGCCTGCAGGGGGCATGGGTTAGAATCTTGGGCTTCGCACCACAGCGAAACCATCAACCCAGGAGCGGTGGCAGAGTGGTCGAATGCGCCGGACTCGAAATCCGGTATACGGGTCTCCCGTATCGAGGGTTCGAATCCCTCCTGCTCCGCCATGCAAACTTTCTTCAAAGTTTCAATTCTTCAATCCCCATAGGCATGCTGTTGATCTGATTGGACTTTCGTCCATCGGCTCCTGACCAGCGATTGAAGAAAGTGGCCTCACACGGGGTCACGATGCAGATTGAGACGCTGTTCTGCTCAGCACCTCCTGACTGAGCGAGTTCGAAAAACTCAACAAGAACAACAACTTACGCTGATTTCGAAACTCTCTCGTCGCCGTACTTTTCCGAAAAAGTCAGGAGCTTTTGCGGAAATTCAGATTTCAGTCGGTGGGGATTCGAACTTTTGTGCGTCTGCTTGCTCCGCCTTTATCGACACGGGTTTCGGCCGTAGCGCGGAACCGTTTCCTCGCGTCCGTTCATGCGTAACGAGGTCGATTGGGCAGTCAGGAGCCAGCTTTAGACGAGCCTCGATACCGGCGCATTTTCTCTGGCGTGCCACACGTGTCCATACTGCACCAGCGCCGCGAGTTGTTCTTCGTGTCATCAAGGAACAACCAGCCACAGCCAGATGTGGAGGCACATTCCTTTATTCGCTCACGAGGTATGCTTCTCACAACCTCCAGCGCATCAAGGGCAATGCGCTTAAGTGGCAACCATATGTCCACTGCATCCGCTCGCCAGACCAGCTGAATCTGCGATCCGACATTAACGACCTGGGAGGCGCGCCACCCGCGCTGCACCCAACGATCGAGTACATCGATCGCTGCGGTATCAGCCGCATACCCAAGCGCTCGAGCCTTAAAGATCTCATACAGACCATGACGGAGGTGCCGAACTTCGCTCATCAGGTTAGCTGGGAACACTTTGAGCTCGCCCACTCGCAGGGCCTCCGATCGGTCCAATAAGCCCGCGGTCATCGCCCACTCAACGTAGCGCTGATCGCCGCAAAGATAGTCCTCTAGTGGCTGCACATGGCGCTCGTGAATGGTGTTGACGAAATCCAGGGACGGTCGACCACCTATTCGACTGATTTCAGAGAGTTGACGCGGGTGCAAGGACATTCGTTAATGTTACCAGCAAAATTTACTTGACTGGTATGTTTGTGGATCCTAAGATACCGTCAAATACTATTTAGATGGTATCTTTTGGGAGTCGCTCCATATTGTTAGCCACCCTTTTGAGGCTTGCGTTCAACCACACGAATACACCATGACCGATCTAACTTATTGGTTGCTGTTTCTCTCTGCAGCCGTAGCACTCAACATTTCCCCGGGTCCTGACCTCGTTTACATACTCTCTCGCTCAGTAGTCCATGGAACGAGAGTCGGACTGGCGTCAACCTTGGGAGTGTGTACCGGCGCTTTTGTCCATGTCCTGGCTGCTTCACTCGGTTTGTCAGCAATCCTGGCTGCATCGTCAACTGCTTTCACAGCTGTCAAGTACGCTGGCGCTGTCTATCTCATATACCTCGGAATTCTTTCTATTCGATCAGCTGGGTCTTCTTTCAGTACGAGCGATCCCGGTGGTAGCTCCATCTCAACCTGGCAAGCATTTCGCCAGGGGATCATGGTCGACGTATTGAACCCCAAAGTCTCAATCTTCTTCATGGCGTTCTTGCCCCAGTTCGTGCGGGACGGGCATGGTAGCCAAGCATCACAACTCATCATGTTGGGCACGCTCGTCATCTGCGTCGCACTGTTGGTCGAGGGGTGCTTTGTTCTTGTGGCAGGGAGGGCAACCACCTTTTTTCGCTCCAATCCCAAGGCTGCTGTCTGGTTGGATCGAATGCTTGGAAGCGTTCTTATCGCCTTGGGTGTGCGCTTGGCACGTTCCGAATAAAGCGCCGACGCTTAAGTTTGTGCCATGCACTCATACTGTGTTCGAATCCCCGACCCCACCAAAAAACGATGCTTCTTGACCTGAGCAAGTTAGTTAAACAATCTCTTTTGTGCCGCCAAATTGTCAAGCCCGAGCAGCGCTCGACAAGCCAATCCCGATCAACGACACTGATTTGCTTGACCGGCTGTCAGGTTGCTTTCGAGGCATCACTGGCGGGACCGAGCGACCCTCATCGAGACCGCTCCTTCGCATGCTGACGCACCCACTGCGTGAACTCCGCTTCACTTAAGTGCCCCGCTGCTACAGCCAGCATGGTGATGACGCACTGCGCGTCATCGGCCACCAACTCCCACCCATTCAGCACCAGGAATAACTCCATCGCCACGAATGCTGCACGCTTGTTGCCATCGACAAAGGGGTGGTTCCGAGCCAGCCCATAGCCATAAGCAGCCGCCAAGGCAGGAGCATCGGGTTGTCCATAGTCGGCGAGGTGGCGCGGGCGCTGCATGGCCGACTCAAACAGTCCTTCATCGCGTACACCACGACCACCGCCATGCTCGGCCAGCTGCTCCTCATGAACCGCCAACATGACCTGGGCATCCAGCCAGACCCACTGGCGAGGCCGACGGTTCATTTCGCCAATTCCCGCAGTACCTGCCGACGGGTCTTCATGACCTTTCGCGCCGCGTCCATCTGCGCCTCGAAGTCTGCGTCGTACGGGGACAGGGTGACTGCGCCATTGGCGACCTCGGTGAGGAACACCGTATCGCCCTTCTCCAGCTTGAGCCGGGCAAGCAGCTCTTTGGGCAGGATCACGCCAACGGAGTTGCCGATCTGGGTGAGTTTGAGTGCGGTCATGGGTCGGCCTTGTTATAACGACGGTTATACTAAATAGGAATCGCCTACTCAGTCAAGCAGTGGCTATTCTGCTCATCAGCTAACGCTGTCTCATCCGCTGCTTCGTAATCTGCATCTGGCCACCACACCCGTCATGAAACGCCGCGAATTCCTCGCTCGGTCCTTGGGCCTGCCCATCGCTGGGCTCGGTCTGCCGTTCGCCGCTTCAGCCTGGCCGTCGGTGGCATCACCCACGCTAGGCCATCGCGTCCTCGATCTCGAGTTGCTCGACACCGACCGACAAAGGCCTGTTCCCGCTCGCCTTTATCTGCCTAAGCAGGCCAGTCCCGATGGTCCGGTTCCACTGGTCCTGTTTTCCCACGGGCTCGGCGGTTCGCGCATGGGCTACAGCTACCTCGCTCGTCACTGGGCCGATGTCGGCATGGCCAGCCTGCACCCGCAACATGTAGGCAGTGACAGCAATGTGTGGCGAGGCAACCCAATAGACCTGGTGCAACGCCTGCAGTCGGCCGCACGTGACGCCGAAGCGCTCGCCCGAGTACAAGACCTGCGCTTTGCCCTGGATCAGGTCCTGGCCTCAGATCATGGCCGACTGATCGACGTCACCAAGATAGCAGTCGCGGGTCACTCGTATGGTGCGAATACGGCCATGCTCGTTGCGGGTGCGCAGGTGAATAAAGACGGTGCAAACCTGGGCGAACTGAGGGATCAACGCATCAAGGCCGCGATCCTGATTTCTGCGCCGCCTTTGCTCGGCCAAGGGCCGGCTCAGCAGGTGTTCGGTGCAGTCACCACCCCCACGCTTCACATCACCAGTCTGGAGGACACCATCAACTTACCCGGCTACCGCAGCACGGTCGAGGACCGCATCGCGATCTTTGAGGCCATGAAGCGTTCGCCCAGAGCCCTGGCGGTCTACAACACAGGTGGGCACAGCATCTTCACCGACCGCACCACGCGCAGCGGTCCCGAAACCAGCGCTCGCATCAAAGGCGCCACGCAAGAGCTTTGCACGATCTTCCTGCGGCAGTCTTTGCCCTTCGGGCACGCCCGCCAGGTCAACCTGCAAAGCCCGGCTGAGCAGACAGCGCCGGAATCAAAACCTGCTGCGCTGCCAGATAGCCGCGACATGCAGCTGGGTCTGCGGCAATGGGTCTATCGGCACAAAGACCTGCTGGACCGATTCGTGACGCCGGAAAGACTGTGACGTTCTTGAAACTAGCTACTCGGCAGCTAAGTTTGCACCCTGAATAGCAGGTGGGCTCACATGCAATGCGGATGGTCCTGAGTGTGAAAACAGGTCTCTTACGGTGTTGACTGCTAGCAACATGAACATGACGGCACAAAGGCGGTATGTCAATACCACCCATTTCTGCCCAGCCTTCTTGAAGATCCTGTCGATTGCAGCTGAGCAGAAAACGGCCCAGGTGACAGAAGCCATCATGAATCCGGAAAAAAACATCGCGTAGTCCTCAATGCCGGGGTCAGCGATTCCAATCGCTCCCAAAGCACTCCCTAACGCTGCCCAGTACGCTAGATTTTGCGGGTTCGTCAGTGAAAGAATCACGCCGGATTTCAATCCCGATCGCGCTTTTTCATCTTGATTTTCATTGACACTGAATGCAGTGGAAGCTGCCTTCCAAGAGTCCCAGGAAAGCCAAATCAAATAGGCTGCGCCAACAAGGCCTACAGGCCATTTCAATGCGTCGACCTGAAGTAGGAGTCCCACCCCCATAAGACCGAGAGCAGCCCATGTTGCGTCCCCCACAAGTGAACCAATCTGCACGGCGAAAGCGGCCCTAAAACCGCCTGTGGCACCGCGCCGGACAGTCTCAGCAAAAACAGCGCCTGGGGTGGCATTGAACACAAGACCGAGTAGAAATGCAGCAAACAAAATGGTCATGATGGACATCGATAGCGTGTTCCCTTTCGGGCCGCCAAGCAAACTTTCTTCAAAGTTTCAATTCTTGATTGCTCATCAGCAAACCCTTGGAGGGTTGGCAGCGATGGGGATTCGAAATCACAGATCGTCCGCTTGATCATTTTAGGCTGGCCCATGTCAACAGCCCCCAAGCAATCACATACACCCCCGTTCCTGCAACCAGCACTTGCTTTGCGTAGGGGCCCATCACTCGATCAACGAGGATGGCCCAAAGGGGTATGAGTTGCTGGGCGTGGACCACTGACCTGCGCCATTGACTTGCATGAACACCTTTTGATGCTGACAGCATCAGCTATTCCCGTTTAGGGTTTAGCGCTCGCCAAGTCAGTCGGCGTAGGACGCCTCACAACGGATTCGAAAAATCCCTCTGTGGCCGCCAGATACCCAGCAAAAATGCGCCCTCCGGGCGCTTTTTTTCTACCACCCCAATAGCCTGCCAACCGGGTTGCTCTATCCGCCAGAGATAGCCTGCAGGTAGTACGTCGGATCCAAATGCGCAAACGGATCAATCGACCGCGTCAGGAGCCAGTAGGCTGCTGTCGTCGTGCAGGCGAAGAGTCCGATCGCCAGTCGGCCCGCTGAGGGCCGGTCCGCATGTACCCATCCAATGGCGATGTGCGACAGGAAACCCAGCACCAGCACCAGCGCCCAGGACTGCTCACTGCGATCCTCTTGCCCGATCCAGTGGTGCCCACTGCGGGCTTTGACGACATCGTCAAAGACCCGCCAGAGGTGATTGCCAAAAGCAGCCGGCATCCGCTCGGATGCGTGGATCAGCTCCTGACGCAAGTGCTCAAGCGCCTGGCTGGCACGAGGGCTCGGCTGGGTATTGCCCGTCGCCCACTCTTCCCGCACCACGGCATCCACATAGCGCGACAGGTGCAATCGGGCGTTCTCCAGACCTAGCCCTTCTTTGCCGAACAGCGATTGCAGCCGCGAAATTGCGGTGACCGCATCGTGAAAGGCTGCCTCTGCTGCATGTTGGCGGGTCCAAATTGTGGAGGCGTGGAAGGCCAGGAACAATGCGAAGACCGTCGTCACCGAAACGAAGTAAGGGGCCACAGGGAGCCTGTCATCGCGCCCCGCGAGGCGCGAACCTAGCCATCGCATACAGCCAACGGAAGCGGCCCCCACCAACAGCGCATGCGCGATCAGCATCAAGAACTGAACCGACACGGATTGGTTCATGAAGAAATGAATCACTGCATCCTCCCGTGAGACCTGGTGCGCAAAGCCGCGCCGTTCCACACTCACCAGCCCAAGGGGAGGTCAGTGGTTCACGCGGTACCTGGCCTCTCAGCTGTACGTAGATGCAGGCTACTGGGCATTGAAGTTGTCGCGAAGCAACTTGTCATGACGATGAACAAGTGTGTCTGCGTCTCTGATTCCGACTCAAAGATCGAGCGAAGCCTGCGACAGGATCACGATCGTTCGCTTTTCATCAGCCGGCCTTGTCGTGGGTGGATTCGTAGTGCGCGCACACGCTGGCGGTTTGGAGGGGCGATCGTTGGCCTCTCGCATGACGCCCGCACGGGCGCCGCGCGCTACAAACTCTGGCCGCCACTGACCTCGATGCACTGCCCCGTGACCCAGCGTGCGTCGTCCGACGCCACAAAGCCCACCACGTCGGCAATGTCGGCCGGCTGACCGATGCGGCCGAGGGCGATGGTGGCGATCACTTGCTCGGCGGCGGGTGTGCCCAGTTTGACCCGGTTCATGGCGGTGTCGGTCAGACCGGGCGAGATAGCGTTGACCGTGATGCCACGCGGGCCCAGTTGAACCGCCAGCAGCCGCGTGAGCGCCTCGATGCCGGCCTTGGCAGGGGCATAGGCCGCCATGCTCGGAAAGGCCGCGCGGGCCCCCATCGAGGAGATATTGATGATGCGTCCGCCATCGCGCAGGCGACCGAGCGACTGCTGGATCAGAAAGAACGGCGCCCGCAAGTTCACGCCGAGGGTGCGGTCGAATTCGGCGTGGGTGACGGACTCGATCGTTTCGCGCCGGATCACGCCGGCGTTGTTCACGAGGATGTCCAGGCCCGTATCGCCGCGCCGCTGCGCCAAGAGGGCGTCGGTCTGTTGCAGGAGCGTGGTGGGGCCGTCATCGCCTTGCAGGTCTGCAAACACAGCGGCCGCGGCGCCGCCGCTCGATTCGATCTCGCTGACCACAGCGTTGGCCTCCGCGCTGGGCTGACGGCCATGGACCAGGACGAAGGCCCCCTCTCGCGCGAGCGCCAAGGCGATGGCGCGGCCGATGCCGCGGCTGGCACCGGTGACGAGCGCGACTTTTCCGGACAGCTTGCTCACGGTCGGCCTTTCAAGGAATCACGATCAGTTTGCCGAAGGCCGAGCGGTCTTCCAGCGAGCGGAAGGCCGCGGCCGCTTCGGTCAAGGGGTAGACCTGATCGACCGGCGGATTCAGGCGCCCGCTTTCGACCAGCGCCAGCAGGGCGTACAGGTCGCTGCGGTCCCAACCGTTGGAGCCGATGATGTTCAGCTCAAACGTCCAGATGAAGCGGATGTCGGTCTTGGGGTCGTAGCCGGCGGTGGCACCGCAGGTCAGGAGCTTGCCGCCCTTGGTCAGACAGCGCAGCGAGGGCACCCAGGTGTCGCCGCCGGTGAAGTTGACGACCATGTCGACGCCGCCACCGCCGCCGATCTTGGGCTTGCCGACCAGGGCCTGGACCGACTTCATGAAGTCGCCGTCCTTGTAGTTGACGCCGTGGTGGGCGCCCAGCTGCGCGAGCCGCTGGAGCTTATCTTCGCTGGAGGCCGCGACGATCACTTCGGCGCCGCTCAGGCGCGCCAGTTGCACGCAGCAGGTGCCCACGCCGCCCGACGCACCCAGGATCAGGATGCGTTGGCCGGCGGCGGAGCCGTCCAGCGGCAGGCCGCCACGGCCGACCATCATGCGGTAGGCCGTGCCGTAGGCCACCGGCAGTGCGGCGGCTTTCTCGAAGCTCACGCTATCGGGCAGGCGTAGCAGTTGGTCGGCGGGCACACGGCAGTATTCGGCCAGCCCGCCGTCGCTGGTTTCGCCCAGGAGCGCGTAGTTGTCGCGGGTGTAGGGGTCGGCCAGGACGCGGTCGCCCACCTTCCAGTCGCCGCACCCCGGACCGACTTCGGCCACAGTGCCGGCGACGTCGATGCCCATGATCAGTGGCATCGGGATCTTGATCCCGGGCATGCCTTTGAGCGTGAAGAGGTCGTGGTAGTTCAGGGCGCAGGCCCCTACCTTCACGACCACGTGGCCCTCGGTCGCAGCGGGCTGCGGCCAGTCGGTGTGGTAGGTGAGGTTCTCAATGGGGCCGTGCGACGCGATGACTTGTGCTTTCATGGAGAGGCCAGAAGTGAGGGGTGAGGGAAGGCGGCCGCGTCAGCGACCCAGATCGGCCGCGAGCGTGCGTATGCGCATCTTGTCGATCTTGTTGGCGGCTGACAGCGGCATCTCGTCGATGAAGCGCACGAAGCGCGGATGTTGGTAGACCGGGCCGTTGGCCAGCGCATAGGCCTTGATGTCGTCTTCGCTGACGGTGGCGCCGGCTTTGCGCACGATGAAGGCCGCCGGGATCTGGCCCTTGATGGTGTCGGCGATCGGGATGACGGCGGCCTGGTCCACGTCGGGGTGGGTTTCCAAAAGACGCTCGATCTCGCCGGGGTAGAGGTTTTCGCCGCCGCAGACGAACATATCGTCCACGCGTCCGACGAAGTAATAGAAACCCTCGGCATCGCGGCGCATGACATCTCCGGTGCGATACCAGCCATCGACCAGGCGCTTGCGGGTTTCTTCTTCGCGATTGAGGTAGCCCGGCATGATGGCGCCGTTGCGCACGAGCAGTTCGCCCTCTGCGTCGCCGCCTTCCAGACGAACCTCCACCTGCGGCAAGGGATGGCCCAGCGCCAGCGGCGGACGGGGCAGGCCCTTGGGATGTGGGCCGAAGACCGCGGGGCCGGTCTCGGTGGTGCCCCAGTTGTTGGCGACCAGCGCCTGCGGAAAGATGGCGCGCACCTCGGCGAACAAGGCATCGGTGACGGGCGCTGACCCCATGGCTACGCTCTTGACGCAGCTCAGGTCCAGGCCGGGCAGGCGCTCGTGTTCGCGCGCGGACAGGGCCAGCATGGTGGGTACGGCCGTGACGACGCTGCATTGGTGGGTCGACGCGGCTTGCAAGAAGGCCCGCGCATCGAAAGACGTCATGAGCACCAGCGTCCCGCCATAGGCCGTCACGGTCTTGGTCAGAAACAAGGCGTTCATGTGCGACAGCGGTGCGGCGGTGAGCACGCGGGCGGCTCCTTCGCGTATCGCCTGACCGCCATTGACCTCGACGGCGCGCAGCGTCCAGATGTAGCCGCCGTGCGTGAGCGGCACGCCCTTGGGCACGCCGGTGGAGCCCGAGGTGTAGAGGATCGTGGCGGGATCGGTGGCCACCGCCGCTGGAACGGGGTTTAGACGCGTACGGCCGGGGCGCGCCGTGTCCGGCGCGGCGAGTGCGTCGATCCGCTCGACCGAGACCTTGCCTGCCAGGAGGGGCGACCACTTGGCATCGGCATAGACCCGTTCGACCGCGGCGTCGCGCAGGATGAATTCGATGGTGTCGGGCGTGAGCTTCCAGCCCATGGGGACGGCGCAGCACCCTGCCTGCATGATCCCGTAGTAGGCCAGCAGGTACTCGGCGCTGTTCAGGCCGATCAGTCCGATGCGCGCCTTGCGATCGCCCAGTCCAGCATCGATGAGGCCTTGTGCGATGGCGCCTGCGCGGTCTCGCAGATCACCGTATGTCAGGACCCGCTCTCCGCCGCTAGGCGTGACTTCGATCAGCCAGGGCTGATCGTCTGCGCAGTGCGGGGCGATCATGGCGCCCAGGTTGGTGCCGCTGGGAAACGCGGGGGCCATGGGATCAGCCTACCTGTGCGCTGTAGGTGGCGCGTCCGATCGCGGTGAGGCGGCCTTGGTCGTCAAAGACATCCACATCGGCCACGCCGACGGTGCGGCCGACGCGGCGCGCCGTGGCCACAGCCAGGAGGTGATCGCCCGAGGAGGGCCGCAGGTAGTCGACGCGGAAGTTGATGGTGGGCACGCCACCGCCGACGGCCAGTGCCACCGCGAAATCGCCTGCGGTGTCGATCAGGGAGGCGATGGGCCCACCGTGAAACTGCGCCACGGACGCATCGCGCCGCAGGTGCGGCAGCAGGGGCATGCGCATCTTGACCACGCCCGCCGCGGCGTCGGCCGCGATCACTTCCATCTGGCAGTGGCGGATGAAGGGTGACGCATCGGCCAGGGCCTGCAACTGTGCGAGGCCGAAGGCATTCGGTGGGGTGGGGGTTGGAGCGGCCATGGGGGTTCTTCAGTGACGTCGGTATTTCCAGAAGACCGTGCGGTGATGGGCCGCCCGCACGGCCAGCGCCAGGGTGGTGGCCAGAAGCGACAGCACGATCAGGGACGCAAACATGGCGGCCGCATCAATGTTGTTGGAGGCCGCGCGCAGGTAGTAGCCCAAGCCCGCCTTCGCGGCCAGGAATTCACCGACCACGCACAGGATGAAGCTCAGCGCCGCGCAGACTTCGAGCGCGCCGAAGATGTAGTCCCAGGCGTTCGGTAACTTGATTCGCAGGGCAATCTGCCAGCGGCTGCCGCCGAAGGCACGGCCCATGTCGGACAGCTCGGTGGGCGTGGCGTGCATGCCGGCCACCGTGTTGAGGAACATGACAAAGAAGGTCCCAATCGCCACCAGAGCCAGCTTGGACGGAATCCCGATGCCAAACCAGACGATGACCAAGGGGGCGATCGCCACCACCGGCATGGCTTGAAGTGCGAGGGCGACGGGGTAGAGGATTCGATCGAGCACGCGCACTTCGCCAACGATCACGCCCGCGATCAGGCCCAGGCCGGCGCCGATCGCCAGGCCCCCGAGCGCGCCGGCCATGGTGGCGGTCAGGTGCGGGCCGAAGCCGCCACTGGTGGCCCAGGTGGCCAGCGTGAGCAGGGTCTGCATCGGTGAGGGCAGCAGGCCGGGCGTGTTGACCAGCGCAGCCAGCGCCTGCCAGACCGCGAGGATCAGGCCCACACCGGCGGCGGGCAAGACCACCTGCATCCAGCGGGGGACGGGCGAGGTCACATCATCCATGACGCGCCGGTCCTTCCCAGAAGATCATGCGCTGCTTGACCGCTGCGATCAGCATCCCGCCCAGGTAGCCCATGACCCCGAGCAAGACCATGGAGGCGACGGCGGTGACCGTGTCCAGCGCGTTGGCCGAGTTGTCGATCAGGAAGCCCGCGCCGCCAATGCCCATGATGAACTCCATCACCACGCAGCCGACCAGCGCAAAGCCCCAACCCACCTGCATGCCCGCGATGATGGAGCCGCTGGCGTGCGGCAGGCTGCAGTGCAAAAAGGTCTTGAAGCCCGAAGCGTCGAGCGTGCGAAACAGATCGCGCAGCACCTGCGGCGTGGAGCGCACGCCGATGAAAGTGCCCACAAAAATCGGGAAGAAACAGATCAGCGCCACCAGCGTCACGATGCTGCGGGCATCGAACCCCAACCACAGCAGCACCAGCGGCGCGATGGCCACTTTGGGCACGGCCTGCATCAGCAGGATCAGTGGGTAGAACAGCAGTTCCAGCACGCGGTTCATGGCCAGCACGCTACCGATTACAAGCGCCAGCACGAACCCCAGGGCATAGCCCACGAGCGTGCTGCGCAGGGTCTGCCAGAGGTGGGCCCACAGGTCGCCGTCACTGATCAGGCCCAGATAGATGCGCTGACCGACCTCGATCGGCCCCGGCATCAAGCGCGTCGGAATGCGCAGGCCTTCGACCAGACCGTGCCACACCAGCAGGAGCAGCACGAAGGGCAGGAGCTTGAGCAGGAAACTGCGGAGAGACAGCACGGCCGAGGGGTCCGTTGCGTGACGCTAAGCCGCGCTCGCGTGCATGGGCGAGTCGGGCCGGAACAGATTGCGCAACTCGTTGCACAACTCGGCAAACTCAGGCGATGCCAGCGTGTCCTGGGTGCGGGGCCGAGGCAGGTCGATCATGCGGTCCATGATCACGCGGCCCGGCCGTCCGCTCATGACCAGCACGCGGTCCGACAGGAACACGGCTTCGGCAATCGAGTGCGTGATGAACAGCACCGACGGGCGCTTGTCCAGCCAGACGCGCTGCAGTTCCATCATCATGTTCTCGCGCGTCATCGCGTCCAAAGCCGAGAAGGGCTCGTCCATCACCAGCACCGAGGGATCGCGCACCAGCGAGCGCGCCAGCGAGACGCGCTGCTGCATGCCGCCCGAGAGCTCGTGAGGAAAACTGTCGCGAGAGCCTTTGAGGCCCACCAGGTCCAGCAAGCGCTCGGCCTGCTCCCTCGCAGCGGCATTGGATTGCCCCTTCAGGCGCAGGGGCAGCAGCACATTTTCAAGGGCACTCTTCCAGGGCAGCAGGGCCGCCTGCTGGAAGGCGACGCCCACATCGTCACGCGCGCCGGTGCTGGCCACGCCGTCAAAGGAGATCCGGCCGGTGGTGGGCTTGAGCAGCCCGGCCACCAGTTTGACCAGCGTGGACTTGCCGCAGCCCGAAGGCCCCAGCACCGAGACGAAGGACGAGGGCTGCACCACCAGGTCGAGCCGCTCCAGCGCCTGCACCGGCCCCTTGCGGGTGGGATACGCGACGCTGATGTCTTCCAGGCTTAGCAGCATGTCGGTCCGTGCATCACTTGGCAGCAGCGGCCGTGTCGCGCACCTTCTTGAGGTCGAAGGCGTGGAACTCCGTCACGAAGCGCGCGGTGAACAGCCTGGACAGGTCGAGGTTGGCAGTCGGGATCTGGTCGCCGTCCTTCATCTTCTGAACGATGTTTCTCCAGTCGGCGTCGGTGTAGCGACCGAACTTGCCGTCGAAGGAGGCCAAATCGCCGATGCGGTAGGTGCCCTGGTTGACGGCCACGAAGGTCTTGATCCACTGGGCCTCTGCGTCAGGGGCCGGCTTGGAGCTCGGATCGATCTTCCAGTAGGCGCGCACGCAGGCCTCGGTGTTCGCCAGGCAGGCCGCCAGCGACTTGGTGACCGCGCGTCCCATGCCAGCGACCAGCGCGGGGTTCTTCTGGATCATGGCGTCGCTGGTGGCGATGCCGTTGGAGAACACGGTCTTGAACTCGGCCGGGATTTCCAGGCGGCGAATCGGCGTGCCGGCCTGCTCCATCAGCACGTTCTGGGTGGCTGGCAGGTTCAGCGCGTCCACGCTGCCCGATTTCAGACGCTCCCAGGACGCGGCGCCCACGCCCACCGGCAGCACCTGCACGTCTTTCATCCAGGTCACGCCGGCTTGCTGCAGCATCAGACGCGACATCGGCAGGTTGCCCCAGCTGAGGGCGCCGACGCCGAGTTTCTTGCCCTTGAGGTCGGCCAGCGTCTTGATCGGGCTGTTGGCCAGCACCGTGAATTCAAAGATATGGCGCGGGTAGAAGTTGTAGAAGAACTTGATCGGGAAGGGCTCGCCCTTGGCTGCGGCAATGATCGCGAGGTCCGGGCTCATGATGCCGAACTCGACCGAGCCATTGGCGACCTGGGGCATCAGCACCGCGGTGCCTTGCACCGAGACGTATTCGAGCGCGAGCCCTTCTTCCTTGAAATAGCCCAGCGTGTCGCCGAACGGAATCGCGGCTTCGACCGCCGACCAGGCCGGCGGGTAGCCGATGCGGACCTTTTGCAGGTTCTGCGCAAAAACGGACGCGGCGCCGGTCATCGCGACGGCTGCCAAAAGTGCGGTGCGCAGTGTCTGAGCGAGTTTCATGGGTACACCTTTACATGAGTGCGGTTAAGAAGGAGCTATTACATCGACGTCAGCGCCACCTGGCCCCGCCGGGTCTTGAGCAACAGGCGCAGATAGGGGGCGTCCGCCGAATGCAATTGAATCGGTACAGCAAGATCCTGCCACAACGTTCGAAGCGCTTCCGAAGAGGGGTGTCCGGCCTCGATGCCCAGCGTTTCAAACGCGGGTGCCAGCCGTGTGCACGGGTGGGGCGTGTGGAGCCAGTCGATGAAAAAGGGCGCGAAGAGCCCATAGCGGTTCTCGTCGGGCACCAGCAGGCGCCAGCGCAGGGTGGTGCCGTCCGGCGTGATGCGGTGCATGTCCTGCACCTGGGCCGAGATGCCCACATTGGCGTAGACGCGCACAAGGTGATCGAGGTCCGCGCCGGTGGCGTCCATGATGAAGCGGTGCAGACACGGGCGCGATAGTTGCGCGATGCCCGCGCGCAAGGGGCTGCGCGCGGCGGAGGTGGGATCTGGCGCAATCAATTCCAGATACATCGGGCCCGTGCCGCCGACCAAGCGGTTGTGGGTGCCGATCTGCGGGTGTTGCCCGCCGGGCTCCGCCTCGACTCCGGTCAAGGCGGCGAATCCTTGCGAGAGGACGTCCAGGTCGGGGCCGGCGTACATGAAGTGGTCGATGTTCATGTGGCGGGGTCCTTGGGTGGCCTCACACAATGCGGCAGGCCGTCTCGAACGCGTGTCGCGGGTTGCGCGGACTCTGGCGCGCCGGGTCGCCATGGCCCAGGCAGCACAGGAAGTTGCTGCGCACCGAAGTGCCCGCCCAAAACTGGGCATCGACCGCAGCTGGATTGAAGCCCGAAAGCGGTCCGCAATCGAGCCCCAACAAACGCGCCGCAAGAATCAGGTAGCCCCCTTGCAGGCTGCTATTTCGGATGGCCGTGGACGCAATCATGTCGGGCTTGCCGTCGAAAAAGCTGCGCGCATTCGGGTTGTGCGGAAACACGGTGGGCAGATGGTCCGCGAACGCCATGTCTTGGCCCACGATCACCACCACGGGAGCTTTCTGGACTTTCTCCACATTGCCCGGGCTCACGCATTCAGAAAGTCGCCGACGCTCGCTCTCTGACTTCACAAAGATCAGGCGCATGGGTTGTGTGTTCATCGAGGTCGGACCCCACTTCACCCAGTCATACAGCTGATGCAGCTGCGCGTCCTCCACCGGGGTGTCGAGCCAGTGCTGGGGGGTTCGGGCGTGGGTGAAGAGACGTTCCGCCACGCGATCAAGGGTTAAACCAGTTCCGTTCATTCGCGAATCTCCTGCGCTCAGCGTGTGACCATCACCACCCGATCGGGCGGCACCTGTACTTTCAGTTCGACCAGTTCGCCGCCGCTTTGAAGCTTGGCAAAGCCGACGCCGTCGACAGCCAGTCGACCCGGCGTGGCCGCAGGCACCGGCGCCTTGGCGGTCGCCGTGTCCTCGCCGCGGGTCAGGGCGCGCTCGCCTTCGCAGGTCGATAGCAACGCGGGCTGTGTGACCTCGACCCCGCGCACGCGTGAGAGGTCGGCCCGGTTTCGCGTGGGCAGCGCACGCCCCGCCTCATCGAGCAGGCGCACTGTCTGAAACTGCGGCGCCCAGCGACCCTCGGTATTGAGGCGTCCGGCAGTGATGCAGGTGGCGTCGGCCGCTTGCGCGCCAGCCGCGGCTACCAGCAGACCTGCCGCCAACGCCAGGCAAGACGCGGGGACAGGGGAAGCACGCAAACGCGCTTTCACGAATAAGGAATTGGCAATCATGGGGACCCTCGTGGCGTGAACATCCAGCCAGGAGGCTAGGCGGTGAGTGATTATGCGTTCGGGCATCGGGGTGCGTTCATGCCGGGCGTCACGGTCGGATATCGGGCCCATGGCAACATCGGAGCGTCACGCAGTCAATCGAGGAGTCTTCACGGTGCGTATCGCCACTTATTCTTACAACGGCCGCAGCCATGTCGGCCAGGTCAGTGCCGACGGCCAGCACGTCACGGCTTTTGACCTACCCGAGGCACAGGCCCGCCTGGGCGCCCAGTCATTGATCGAGGCCCAGGTGGCTGGACGGCCGTTGCCCGCCTTGACGGGCGTGCCCCTGGCGCTGTCCGCCGTGCGCCTGCAGGCCCCGCTTCCGGTGCCGCGCCGCAACGTATGGTGCGTGGGCCGCAACTACCACGCGCACGCGAAGGAACTGGCCACTTCCGTCTTCAAGGCCAGTAACGCCGACCCCCAGGCCTGGCCCATCGTCTTCACCAAGGTGCCTGAGTGCGTGGTCGGCCCGACCGACGAGGTTCGTCTGCCCGGTGCCGCGATTTCCGACCAGATCGACTACGAGGCCGAATTGGCCGTGGTGATCGGCAAGGGCGGCAAGAACATCACGCAGGCCGATGCGATGTCGCATGTGTATGGCTACACCATCGTCAACGACGTCACCGCCCGCGACGTGCAGATGCGTCACCAGCAATGGGACATGGGTAAGTCCTTTGATACCTTCTGCCCCATGGGCCCTTGGATCGTCACCGCCGACGAGATGGACGGCCGCAAGACGCGGGTGCGCTGCTGGGTCAACGGCGAGTTGCGCCAGGATGGCCCGACCGAGAACATGATCTTTGACATTCCCACGCTGATCGAGACCATCTCGCGCGGTATCACGCTCTACCCCGGCGACCTCATCGCCACCGGCACGCCCGCTGGCGTGGGCATGGGTCTGAATCCGCCGCGCTATATCGCCTCGGGCGATGTGATTCGCGTGGAGATCGATGGCATCGGTCAGATCGAGAACCGTTTCGTCTGACGCCCTTGAGGTGAATGCGCTTCGGCGCTCGGACCTGCTTCCTTGCAGGCCCGTCGGTCACTTGGCTGGCCCCTGCAGTCGCCGCGCCAGAAAGTCCAGCCGGTCTTGCCCCCAGAACCGCTCGCCATCCACCACATAGGTAGGCGAGCCAAAGACCTGGGTCTCGATCGCTTGCCGTGTGGTGTCCTGGTACTGACGCTCCACGTCGGCTTGGCGGGCCGCATGGACCAGCGCGTCGCCATCGAGTTGGCATTCGCTGGCCAATTGCGCCAGGGTGTCCCAGTCAGCGATGTTTCTCTCTTGCGACCAGATGGCGCGCAGCACCGCGTGCGACAGGGCGAGCGCGTCGAGCCCCGCGTTGCTGGCCGCGAACAGAAGGCGACTGGAGGGGCCGCGATCCACTGGATAGTGCCGGGGCTCCAAGGTGACCGGGATCGCCAGGTGGTGGGACCAGCGCGCCAATTCCAGTTGGCGATAACTTTGGCGGGCTGCGGATCGCTGCGGGAAGGGCGTGCCGCCCGTGGCCGCGAAGACCGCGCCCAGATCCACGGGTAGAACCGTTACCTCTGCACCGGTGGCTTTGACCAGTTCGATGAACCGAGCGCTCCCCAGCCAGGCCCAGGGGCTGGCCGTACTGAACCAATACTGGATCTGGGGCGCCACGCGGGTCACCTTCAGGCCTCGGTGATTTCGCTGGCGCGCAGCGGCATGCCGATCGCGCGCAGCGCCGCCTGCACCTTGGCCACCGGCACCTGGCGCACGGTCACACCGTCTTGGACTGCAATGGCGGCGGCGACGCCTGCCGCTTGGCCGGTCGCCATGCAGGCGGGCATGTTGCGCGAGCGCGCGTGCGCCTCGTGGTCGGCGGAAATGCAGCGCCCTGCCACCAGGATCTGTTCGACGCCTTGCGGCAGCAGGCAGCGGTAAGGGATCTCGTAGGGCGGCATGCTTTGAAAATCAACGTCGCCGCCTTTGGGATCGTGGATGTCCAGGGCAGATGAATCGGCGGCGATGCTGTCCTCGAACCGCGTCTCGCCACGCGAGTCGGGCCCGGTCAGCGTGTACTCGCCCAGGATGTGGCGGGTCTCGCGCACCCCCAAGATGGGAGATACCTGGCCCAGACGCGCCTGCTCGAAGCCGGGCACGCGTTCCTTGAGGAAGCGGCATACGCCTTCGATCTGCCGGTAGCACTCGAGGATGGCGTCCGTGAATTGCTTGGGCGAGAACACATCGACGCCCAGCACGCGTGTAGCGTTGACATACATCTGCCCGTCGGTGGTCTTGAGGGTGATGTTGTCTCGTTGCAGTTTGACGCCGGTTTCTTCCTGAAAGCGCCGCAGCATGCCGTTGAAGCCGGTGAGCCACAGGCCGTAGGCCAGCCCGGCCTCGTCGTGGGGGATGGCGCGTGCCGGCACGTCGTCGCAGGTACGGGCCCAGTCGGCCAGGCGCACCAGGTCGACGTTCTTCATGACGAAGTACATCGAGACCGGTTGCATCGTGGCCTGGGCATCGCCCGATCCCATCACGAAGGGCGCATGCGCCTTGGCCGCCATGTCGGCATCGGCCGAGCAGTCGATCAGCACCTGAGTCCCGACGAACTGGCGACCGGCTTTGCTTTCGATCACGACACCAGTGATGGTGCCGTTTTCCACATAAGGAGACGATACGAAGGTCTCGAACAGGATTTGCACACCCGCTTCCACGCACAGGCGTGTGAGCAGCATCTTCATGATCTCAGGGTCAGCGGGTGAGGCGATCTTGACGCCGCCCGTCTTGGTCGTGGCCATGTAGTCGGCGCCCGCGCCGCCGGCGGAGCGGGCCAGGTTCCAGATCTCCAGTGGAATACCCCCGAGCAAGGAGCCAGACGGCTTGGTGTTCAGGCCCAAGGTGAGCACGCCGCCCAGCGAGCCAAAGCGTTCAATGAGGACGACCTTGCAGCCCCGTCGGGCCGCCGCGATGGCCGCGATGGGACCGGTGGTGCCGCCGCCGACGACGACGACATCCGCTTGCATCAAGACCGGGATGTCGCGTGCAGCTTCCTGGATATGGGGTGTGTTCACCAGAGATTCCTGTTGATTGAGAGCGGTTTACTCAGGCTTGGTGCCCGAGTCCTTGATCGCCTTGGCCCACTTGGCGATCTCGCTGCGGTTCCAGGCGGCAAATTCCTCGCGGCTGTTGCCCACGACCACCGCGCCCGAAGCGCCGAGTCGTTCCCGGATCTCTGGCATGCGCAGCACGGCCACCAGGTCGGTGTGGATCTTCTCCACGATCGCTTGCGGCGTGCCCACCGGCACCAGCGCGCCAATCCAGGACACGGCCTCGAACCCGGGCAGGCCCTGCTCGGCGACCGTCGGCACATCGGGCAGTGAAGCGGCGCGCTGGGCGCTGGTGACCGCCAGGGGCCGCAGCTTGCCGGACTTCACATGGGGGGTGACCGCCACGATGTTGTCGAACATCAGGGCCACCTGCCCGCCGAACATGTCGTTGTAGGCAGCGGGCGTGCCCTTGTAGGCGATGTGTTCGAGCTGGGTGCCGGTGGAGCTTTTGAACATTTCACCGGCCAGGTGATTGGAGGTGCCGATGCCCCCCGAGCCGAAATTGAGCTTGCCCGGATTGGCCTTGGCGTGGTCGATCAGACCCTTGAGGTCCTTGAAGGGTACTCCGGGGTTGGCGACCAGCACCAGCGGCGTGGTGGCCACCAGCGTGATGGGGGTGAAGTCCTTGAGGTAGTCGTAATTGAGCTTGGTATAGAGCGTGGCGCTGATGGCGTTGGCCACCGTGCCGAAAAAGATGGTGTAACCGTCGGCCGGCGCCCGCGCAGCGAGCTCGGAGCCCAAATTGCCGCCCGCGCCCGGACGGTTCTCGATCGTGACGGGCTGGCCCCATCGGTCGGACAACTTTTGGCCGACGGCGCGCGCAATCACGTCGGTGGCACTGGCTGCCGGAAACCCGAACAGGATCTTGACCGGTTTGTTCGGCCACTGCCCTTGGGCGGCGGCTTGACTGGATACGAGCAGGGTGGCGGCCACAGCGGCGATCAGTTGCTTGAGGGTCATGCGACGGTCTCCTTTTGAATTCGCTTCGATGCTACAGTGCTATAGAGCACTTGTCAATGGATCCGGCGGTACGATCCCCCCTATGGCCAGTCCCGAAGAATCTGTGGCGCCCGCTGCCGAATCGCTGCTCAAGTACGCTCGCCCGAGTGTGGCGGGCGTGTCCAAGTACGCACAGCTGCGCGAGACCTTGGCGGACGCGATCCGGGGCGGCGACTGGAAGCCGGGCAGCCAGCTGCCCGCGGAGCGCGAGCTGGTGCGACTCACGGGCTTTAGCCTGGGCACCGTGCAGCGCGCCCTGCGCGAGTTGGCCGATGACGGCATCCTGGTGCGCACCCAAGGCAGTGGGACCTACGTGGCGCAGGGCCTGGGAGCGATTGACGCGCCGCTGTACCTGCGGTTTCTGGGCCGCGAGGGCGAGCCCACCTTCCTGCCCTTGTTTCCCAAGGTGTTGGCGCGCAACCGGATCGACGAGCGCGGGCCCTGGTCGAAGTGGTTGCGGCAGACAGGCGCTGACATCGTGCGTATCGACCGTCGTATTCGCGTCGGCAGCGATTTCACGCTGTTCAACCGCTTCTATATCAATGCGTCGACGTTTCCCGGGATTGCCAACGCGCCTCTGGCCACGCTCGATGGCGCCAACCTCAAGCAGATGCTGGCCGGCGAGTTGAATATGCCGGTGACAGCCGTGCGCCAGCGCGTGTCCTTCGTGACGTTCGATGCGCAGGCCGCGGCGGGCGCTGGGGTCAAGGTCGGTACCCGGGGGATGCTGCTCGAAAGTGCCGCTTCGGCGGGACGCGAGCCCCTTTGTTTTCTGGAGTCGTTCATTCCACCCAATGAGCGGCGCCTGGATATCTCGCCCGATTGAGGGCTTGCGCCTCAGGCCCCCGTCTTGGCCGACACTTGCATGAACGCGTCGTTCATGCCCTGCCAAGACGCATAAAAGCCATCGTCGGTGCGGGTGGCTTTAGGTGCCTGCCCCTGCAGCATCACCTCGAGCCCGGCGACCGCACTGTCGATCAAGGGCAGCGGGCACTGCGGGCGCAGCGCCTGCGCATACCCCGCCAAACCAGCCCCGCCCAGGATGATCGCGCGCACCCCTGGCTTTGCCGCCTGCTCGCAGGCCTGCGCCAGGCAACGCACGGCCATTTCCGGATCAGCTTGCAGCGCCGCGCCACTGGGCGCGACGGTCTCCACATGCCGCAGCGACTCCCCATAGCCCAGGGTTTGCGCCAGTCGCATGAGCATGGGCTTCCACCGCTCGCCGCCGGTGACGATGGCGAAGGGGCCGTGCGCGGCGGCCTGGATGAATGAGGCCTCGGCCAGCCCGGTGACCCGGCAGCCGCTGACTTCCCGCAAAGCAAACAGCCCCGGGTCGCCGAAGCATCCGATCAGCACACCGTCCAGCGGTTGCGGATCGACGACGCGCTCGGCCGCCCACGCGTCCAGGCAGGCGTGCGCAGCGACGGCGTGGCTGGCTTCGCAGGCGATGTAGTGGGCGCCAAAGCGTGCGGTACTCACCGCCAGGGATACCCCCTCGGGTAGCCGCGGCCGCAGCGTCTCCTGCAGGCGCTGGGTCGTGAGCGCATTGGTATTGGGGTTGATCAGCAAAAAACGGCGAGAGACGGGGGCGGACATGCGTGAAGGCTCCTTGAATGCGCGCGCCGCACTGTTTTGGTGCGGCGCGCGCCAGTATGGCGTGAATTGCCAGATCCGTGCCACATCGTTTCGCCCCGCACTGGCGCACGACTCGCGCTGTAGCCGCCCTGTTTCGGATGCCTGACACCTGCCCATGGTCTTGCACAGAGGTCTTCAAGGCTGGCATGGCTCATGCGTTGTCAGCTCCGATGCCATCCGCGGCACGAACGGGCGCGGGTGGCACTTGATTCATAACAACCAAGGAGCCCTGATGAAACGTCGTGAACTACTGACCGCTGGCGCGGCCGCCCTGGCTGCCCCCTGGGTCCAAGCCCAATCGGCCGCCTGGCCCACCCGCGGTCCGATCCGCCTGATCTGCCAATACCCGCCCGGTGGCCTGGTGGACACGATCGCGCGTCTGATGGCGCCCCACCTGTCGCAGGCCTTGTCCCAGACGGTGGTGGTCGAGAACCGCGCCGGCGCCGGCGGCCTGGTCGGTACCGAGTACGCCGCGCGCCAGCCGGCCGATGGCTATTCGCTGCTGGTCAGCCATGCGTCTGTACACATCTACGCAACGGCCACCCGCCGCACCATGCCCTTTGATCCGGTGGGCGATTTCACCCACATGGGCATGCTGGTGGAAGCGCCCATGCTGCTGCTGGTGCGCGCGCAGTCGCCCTACCAGACGCTGGCTCAGTACGTGAACGCCGCCAAGACCAAGCCGGTGCGCTATGGCTCCTCGGGTATTGGCTCGGCCAACCACCTGTTCGGAGAGCTGCTCAAGATCGATGGCCAGGCCCCCCAGCATGACCACGTGCCCTACCAGGGCAGCGCCCCCGCCATGCAGGATCTGTTGGGCGGTCAGATCGACAGCGTGTTCGATCCGGTCACCACCAACGTCAACCAACTCAAGGGCGGCACCCTGCGCGCGCTGGCCGTCTCGACCCCGGCCCGTCTGCCGGCCCTGCCCAACATCCCGACCTTCGCTGAGCTGGGCTTTCCCTCGCTCACGGGTTCGCAGTGGCTGGGCCTGTCGGCGCCCAAGGGCCTGCCCGCGCCGATCGCGCAACGTCTGACCGCGCTCATTCCCGAGATCCTGGCCAAGCCGGACATCGCGTCTCGACTCGAAGACATCCAGACCCTGGCGCGCAAGACGCCGGTGGTCGGGGATGAGTTTGTCAAGCTGATCCAATCGCAGATCAGCAGCTGGACGGCAGTGGCCAAGCGCGCCAAGGTGGAAGTGATCACCTGATCCAAGCGGGTATCGCAGCCCTGTCCCCGGGGCGGCGGCTCATCCGGGTATCCTGCCCGGCGGGCCGTCGCCCCTTCTCGCTTGCGTGCTTGCAGGCTACCGCGGCCCGCCCGCTCAGGAATCCTGCTTATGACCGAAGTTGACTTCACCGATATCACCAGCTATCAGCGCTACAAGCTGATGGCCAGCCTGATCGTCCCCCGGCCGATTGCGCTGGTGACGACCTTGGGTGCCAATGGCGTGGTCAATGCGGCGCCGTTTTCCATGTTCAACATGGTCGGCGAAGACCCGCCCATTCTGATGCTCAGCATCAACCGCCTGTCGGACGGACGGCTCAAGGACACTGCAGCCAACATCTTGCACAGTGGCGAGTTCGTGGTGCATATGTCGGACGAGCCGGTGGCGGCCCAGATGCATGCCTGCGGCGAGTCCTTTCCCTCGGATGTGAGCGAGTTGGCGGCCGTAGGCTTGACCGCAGTGCCCTCGCGCACCGTGAAGCCGCCACGCATCCAGGAGGCGCCCATCGCCTTCGAATGTGTGCTGCATGAAAAGCTCGAGACCGAGAGCCGCTATGTGTTCATCGGTCGAATCCAGTGGCTGGCCGCGCGGGACGGACTGGTGGACACGCAGGCCTGGCGCGTGAACCTGCGTGATTACCGACCGATCGCGCGCTTTGGCGCGAGCTTTTACACGCGCACCGAGGACCGCTTCTCGATCGCGGACCGCGCGGGCGAAGCGGCGCCAGTGTCGACGCCCATCGATCAGATCTAGTCGCGAGCGTGTTTGCGGGGCAGCGCCAGATGACGCGCTTGCTCGCTTCCTTCTTGGTGTGTACCATACACACCAACGACCAGCGCTGACCTGATAAAGGAAATGCGCCGTGCCGGGTGGCAGTTGGATCGGGTGAACGGCTCGCATCACATCTTCAAACACCCGGTTCGACCGGGCATCGTGGTCGTGCCTCATCCCAAGAAGGATCTGGGGCCAGGCCTGGTGAAGGCGATCCGGCGGCAGGCCGGTCTTTGAGAGGTACCTCTATGCGTTACCCCGTTGCGATCGAGGCTGGCGACAACAAGACCGCCTGGGGCGTGATCGTCCCCGACCTGCCTGGCTGCTTTTCTGCGGGCGATACGCTTGAAGAGGCCTTGGCTCAGACCGAGGACGCCATCGTCGGGTGGATCGATGCCGCCATCGACAGCGGACAAGACGTCCCACCGCCTTCACCGATTGAACTGCTTCGCGCCGCCCACCCAGAAATGACAAGCTGGATCTGGGCACTGGTGGCGATCGACCCTGCCACGCTGGACGACACCCCCGAGCGGGTCAACATCAGCTTGCCTCGCCGCGTGCTGCATCGCCTCGATGCCCAGGCCCGCCATGCGGGCGAGACACGATCGGGCTATATCGCGCGCATGGCCCTGGAGGGGCCGGGTCACGGCGCGCGCGCGTGAGCGGCCTCGCGTTGCGCCTTAGCCCGCGCGTTGCCCGCCTTGCGCCTCGCAGTTCAGGCCCACCTGCGGATCGGGCTCGAAGGTGGCGCCCGGGGGCAGCTCGAAGTCGTGACCGGGCAGGCTGGCTGCTTCGTGCGCGTCAGACTCTCGGGTGCGAAGTCCGCCCCGCAAAAAGCGGTTGCGGTGCAGATCATGCCGAGGCAGAAAGCGTGCGAGTTCGGTCAGCGCCATCTCGTACACGCCTCGCTTGAATTCGACCACCACGTCCAGCGGCACCCAGTAGTCGTTCCAGCGCCAAGCATCGAACTCGGGATGGTCGGTGGCGCGCAGGTTCAGATTCCAGTCCTGGCATGTGAGCTGCAGCAGGAACCAGATCTGCTTTTGTCCCTTGTAGTGGCCGCGCGCATCCCGGCGGATGTAGCGGTCAGGCACCTCATAGCGCAACCAGTCACGGGTGCGGGCAACGATGCGCACATGCTCGGGCTGCAGGCCCACCTCTTCGTGCAACTCCCGGTACATCGCTTGCTCGGGACTTTCGCCGCGATCGATGCCCCCCTGCGGAAACTGCCAGCTGTGGGTGCGTATGCGCTTGCCCCAGAACACCTGGTTTTTCTGATTGAGCAGGATGATGCCGACGTTGGGCCTGAAGCCGTCACGGTCAAGCATAATCAAACCCCAATTCTTGAACTGAGTTCATTATGCACGGCACTGCCCGCGCATCAAGAGACTCATCCGTTCCTTCCCTCGCTCCCTCCTCGCATTTGCCTGATGAAAGCCTCGCAGTTTCTGATTTCCACGCTCAAAGAAGCGCCCGCTGACGCCGAAGTGGCGAGCCACCGCCTCATGACCCGCGCGGGCATGATCAAGAAATTAGGCGCCGGTATTTACACCTATATGCCTATGGGTTTGCGTGTTATTCGCAAGGTCGAAGCCATCGTGCGCGAGGAGATGGACCGCGCCGGCGCCGTCGAATGCACCATGCCTGTCGTCCAGCCCGCGGAGTTGTGGCAAGAGACGGGGCGCTTTGCCAAGATGGGCCCCGAGCTGCTTCGCATCAAGGACCGCCACGACCGCGATTTCGTGATTCAGCCTACCAGCGAAGAAGTGGTGACTGACATCGCCCGCCAAGAGCTTCGCAGCTACAAGCAGCTGCCCAAAAATCTCTACCAAATTCAGACCAAGTTCCGCGACGAGCGCCGTCCGCGCTTTGGCCTGATGCGGGGGCGCGAATTCATCATGAAGGACGCCTACAGCTTCGACCGTGATGTGGCGTCCGCCAAGGCCAGCTACCAGGTGATGGCCCAGGCCTATCGCCGCATCTTTGACCGCTTCGGCCTGCGCTATCGCGCCGTCGCGGCCGACAGCGGCGCCATCGGCGGTGATCTGTCCGAGGAATTCCAGGTGATCGCCGCCACCGGCGAGGACGCCATCGTCTACTGCCCCCAGAGCGACTACGCTGCCAACCTGGAAAAGGCCGAGGCCCTGGCCCCGGCTGGCCCGCGCCCTGCGGCGTCCCAGGCCCTGACCCAGACCCCCACGCCCGGCAAGAGCACCTGCGCCGACGTGGCGCAGCTTCTGGGCGTTCCGCTGCAAAGCACGGTGAAGTCTTTGGTGCTGGCCACCGACACGCTCGACGAAGCCGGCAACGTCGCCAAGAGCCAGATCTGGCTGCTGCTGGTGCGCGGTGACCACGACATGAACGAGGTCAAGGTCGGCAAGTTGCCGGGGCTGGATGTGGGCTTTCGCTTTGCCACCGTGCCCGAGATCCTCGACCACTTCGGCACCAAGCCTGGCTACCTGGGTCCCTTGGCCCTGAAAAAGCCTGTGAAGATCGTGGCCGACCGCGAGGTGGCGGTGATGGCCGACTGGATCTGCGGCGCCAACGCCGAAGATTTCCACATGACCGGCGTGAACTGGGGCCGCGATCTGCCCGAGCCCGATCTGGTGGCCGACATCCGCAACGTGGTCGAGGGTGATCTCTCCCCCGACGGCAAAGGTCCGCTGGCCATCGAGCGCGGCATCGAGGTGGGCCATGTGTTCTACCTGGGCGTCAAGTACTCAAAGGCCATGAACGCCACGTTCCTGGACGAGAACGGCAAGCCCCAGTTCATGGAAATGGGCTGCTACGGCATCGGCATCACCCGCCTGCCTGCCGCCGCCATCGAACAAAACCATGACGAGCGCGGCATCATTTGGCCCGACGCGATTGCGCCTTTCACCGTGGTGGTCTGCCCTATTGGCATGGACCGCAGCGAGGCGGTCAAGGCCGCCGCCACCCAGTTGCACGACGACCTGGCCGCCTTGGGCGTGGACGTCCTGCTCGATGACCGCGGCGAGCGCCCCGGCGCGATGTTCGCCGACTGGGAGTTGATCGGCGTGCCGCACCGGGTGGTGATCTCCGACCGGGGCCTCAAGGAAGGTCAGGTCGAATACCAGCACCGGCGCGACACCGCGGCCACCCAGGTCAGCGCCGCCGGCATCCTCGATCACTTGCGCAGTCGCATCCAGTCGTGACCTCGCGCAGACGATGGCTCCGTTGGGCCATCGTCGGCCTGGCCGGTCATGGTCTGTCGGTTCCGGCGCGGGCTGGCGCCCAGCTCGAAGAGCCGCTGGTGGACTCGGTGCGCACCGCCCTGAGTTCGGCCATTGCCAATGCGGCGCCGCCGATTCCCGAGTTTTCGTCTGACGCGGCGCGCCGCACCTACCAGCAGTGGCTACGTGCCATGGACAACCGGCTGCAGCGGTTCAAGCCCCGGCCCGAGGTGCGGGAGGAGTTCTTGCAAACGCTTTGGTACGAATCGCGGCGCGCGGGGCTGGAGACGTCCCTCACGCTGGGACTGATCGAGGTGGAGAGCGCGTTTCGCAAATTCGCCGTGAGCCCGGTGGGCGCGCGCGGCTACATGCAGGTGATGCCGTTTTGGAGCCGTGTGATCGGTGACGGCGACGCCAGCCGCCTGTTTCACATGCAGACCAATCTGCGCTTTGGCTGCGTGATCCTGCGCCACTACCTGGATCGTGAACGCGGCGACCTGTTCATGGCCCTGGGCCGCTACAACGGCAGCCGGGGCAAGGCGGCCTACCCGAACGCGGTGCTGGCCGCCGCCCAGCGCTGGTCGCAGACGCCTTAGTTGCCCAGCACTTGCTTGAGTTCGCCGCTCTCGTACATCTCCATCATGATGTCCGAGCCGCCGATGAACTCGCCCTTTACGTACAGCTGCGGGATGGTGGGCCAGTTGCTGTATTCCTTGATGCCTTCGCGGATCGCCGGGTCTTCGAGGACGTTGACGGTAGC
>CANHSE010000009.1 GCA_947463025.1 Comamonadaceae bacterium | reverse complement strand
CTGGAGCTACGCCCTGGCGCAGCGCGAATTCGGCGCCGAGCTGATCGACGGCGGTCCGTGGTGCAAGTTCAAGAACCCGAAGACGGGCAAGGACATCATCGTCAAGGACTCCATCGCCGACGCCTTCCTCCAGCAGATCCTGCTGCGCCCGGCCGAGTACAGCGTCATCGCCACGCTCAACCTCAACGGCGACTATGTGTCGGACGCTCTGGCCGCCCAGGTCGGTGGCATCGGCATCGCCCCCGGCGCCAACCTGAGCGACTCGGTCGCCATGTTCGAGGCCACCCACGGCACGGCGCCCAAGTACGCGGGCAAGGACTATGTGAACCCGGGTTCCGAGATCCTGTCGGCCGAAATGATGCTGCGTCACATGGGCTGGACCGAGGCCGCTGACCTGATCATCCGCTCCATGGAGAAGTCCATCCTGAGCAAGAAGGTGACCTATGACTTCGCTCGCCTGATGGACGGTGCCACGCAAGTGAGCTGCTCGGGCTTCGGTCAGGTGATGATCGAGAACATGTGAGCACAAAAGCCTGCGCGTGATCGCTGACCGACGCGCCAGGTCCAAAAAAGCCGCCCTCGGGCGGCTTTTTTGATGGCGGCTAGACCGGTGGGTCAGCCGGCATCGACGGGGTCCGCCGCGTATGGGGACTGCACCGATGCGCCCTGCGCACTGCGCTGCGGGGACGGCACCGCAGTCTGTGTTTCGGCCTGGATGTTTTGCGCCAACTGGCCCTTCGGACCGGCAGTGAGCTCGAAGGTGACCCGGGCCCCTTGCTTGAGGGTCTTGAAACCCTCCATGGAGATGGCGGAAAAATGCGCAAAAACGTCTGCGCCGCCGCCGTCGGGTTCGATAAATCCGAAACCCTTTGCATCGTTGAACCATTTGACAGTGCCAGTCGCCATAGTGCCTATCTCGTGCGTCTCTCGACATTTCCGTTGTCGGGTCGGGGCAGTGTCGGAGATTCAGGGGGCGTATGTCAACATTTTTGCAAACCAAAGTATGAATTGGGGCTGTCTCTCACCTTCGCGCACCCATGCGGCGCCCGGTCCGCCCGGTCGGTTGCGCTTGCCGGGTGGGCGGACATGCGACCCGCACACGTCAAATACGTCCCATGCACGCGCCCATGTGCACGGTTGAGGAACATCAGGCCGATAAAATCAGCACCATGGCCAGCCAATCACCTCTTCCCCCACCGGGGATCCCCCCGCAGCGGACGAAGGATGACGACGGTGGCTCCGTGGTCCTCGAGCGGCGCACCCAGAAAACCGAGCCCCCCCAGATGTACCAAGTCGTCATGCTCAACGACGACTTCACCCCCATGGAGTTCGTGGTGGTGGTGATCCAGGAGTTCTTCAACAAGGACCGCGAGACCGCCACCCAAATCATGCTCAAGATCCATCTGGACGGCAAAGGCGTGTGCGGCGTCTACTCCCGTGATGTGGCCGCTACCAAGGTCGATCAGGTGCAAGCGGCAGCCCGCGAGGCGGGGCATCCCCTGCAATGTGTGAGTGAACCGGTAGAGTAGGTGGGAAAGTTGAACGGATCAGGATTAAAGTGGCTCTAAGCCCAGATCGTTTTTTCAGTGGGTCAGCTCGCAAGGCAAAGGATTTTTCATGATTGCCCAGGAATTGGAAGTCAGCCTCCACATGGCGTTCGTCGAGGCCCGACAGCAGCGCCACGAATTCATCACCGTCGAGCACCTGTTGCTGGCCCTGCTGGACAACCCCAGTGCGGCTGAAGTGCTGAGGGCCTGCTCGGCCAATATCGACGACCTGCGCAAGTCGCTGTCGAACTTCATCAAGGACAACACGCCGCAGGTCGCGGGCACCGACGATGTGGACACCCAGCCGACGCTGGGTTTCCAGCGCGTGATCCAGCGCGCCATCATGCATGTGCAGTCCACCGGCAATGGCAAAAAGGAAGTCACCGGCGCCAATGTCCTGGTGGCGATCTTTGGCGAGAAGGACTCGCATGCCGTTTACTACCTGCACCAGCAGGGCGTGACGCGCCTGGACGTGGTCAACTTCATCGCTCACGGCATCAAGAAATCCGATCCTCCCGAGCCGGCCAAAGGCAATGAGTCCTCGGGCGCAGCCGAGGGCGAAGAGGGCGGCGAGAAGAACGAGAAGGCTTCGGCGCTCGAGCAGTTCACGCTCAACCTGAACCAGGCGGCCAAGGACGGCAAGATCGATCCGCTGATCGGCCGCGAGTACGAGGTCGAGCGCGTGATCCAGATCCTGTGCCGTCGCCGCAAGAACAACCCGCTGCTGGTCGGCGAAGCCGGCGTGGGCAAGACCGCAATTGCCGAGGGCCTGGCCTGGCGCATCGTCCAAAAAGACGTGCCCGAGATCCTGGCCGAGTCACAGGTTTATTCGCTGGACATGGGCGCGCTGCTGGCGGGCACCAAGTACCGCGGCGATTTTGAGCAGCGGCTCAAGAGCGTGCTCAAGTCGCTCAAGGACAAGCCGCAGGCCATCTTGTTCATCGACGAGATCCACACCCTGATTGGCGCTGGCGCCGCTTCGGGCGGTACGCTCGATGCTTCCAACCTGCTCAAGCCGGCGCTGTCCAGCGGCCAGCTCAAATGCATCGGCGCGACCACCTTCACCGAGTACCGCGGCATCTTCGAGAAAGACGCGGCACTGTCGCGGCGTTTCCAGAAGGTCGACGTGGTCGAGCCGACCATCGAGCAGACGGTCGAGATCCTCAAGGGCCTGAAGTCGCGCTTCGAAGAACACCACAGCGTGAAGTACGCCGCCAACGCCCTCCAAGCCGCGGCCGAGCTAAGCGCCAAGTACATCAACGACCGCCATCTGCCAGACAAGGCGATCGATGTGATCGACGAGGCCGGTGCCGCCCAGCGTATCTTGCCGGTGAGCAAGCGCAAGAAGACGATTTCCAAGACCGAGGTCGAGGAGATCGTGGCCAAGATCGCGCGCATTCCGCCGGCTAATGTCTCCAACGACGACCGCGGTAAGCTGCAAAGCTTGGAGCGTGACCTCAAGAGCGTCGTGTTCGGTCAGGACAAGGCCCTGGAGGTGCTGGCCGCGTCCGTCAAGATGGCGCGCTCGGGCCTGGGCAAGGGCGACAAGCCGATTGGCGCCTTCCTGTTCTCCGGCCCCACCGGCGTGGGCAAGACCGAAGCGGCCAAGCAGCTGGCCTACATCATGGGCATTGAGCTGATGCGCTTTGACATGTCCGAGTACATGGAGCGTCATGCGGTCTCGCGCCTGATTGGCGCGCCGCCCGGCTATGTAGGCTTTGACCAAGGCGGTCTGCTGACGGAGGCCGTCACCAAGAAGCCGCATGCAGTGCTGCTGCTCGACGAAATCGAAAAGGCGCACCCGGACATCTTCAACGTGCTGCTGCAGGTGATGGACCACGGCACCTTGACCGACAACAACGGACGCAAGGCCGACTTCCGCAACGTGATCATCATCATGACCACCAACGCCGGCGCCGAGACCATGAACAAGGCCACCATCGGCTTCACCAACCCGCGTGCGGCCGGTGATGAGATGGCCGACATCAAGCGGCTGTTCACGCCGGAGTTCCGCAACCGTCTCGATGCCATCGTGAGCTTCAAGGCGCTGGACGAGCAGGTCATCATGCGGGTGGTCGACAAGTTCCTGCTGGTGCTCGAGCAGCAGTTGCAGGAAAAGAAGGTCGACGTCACGTTCACCGACACGCTGCGCAAGCACCTGGCCAAGAAGGGCTTTGATCCGCTCATGGGGGCACGCCCCATGCAGCGCCTGATCCAGGACACCATCCGTCGTGCGCTGGCCGACGAGTTGCTGTTTGGCCGTCTGACCGATGGCGGGCGCCTGACGGTGGATCTGGACGACAAGGACGAAGTCCTGCTGGACATCCAGCCGCTGCCCAAGAAGGAAGGGCGTGCCAAGCCCGAGCCCGAGGAAGTCTCGTCCAGCAACGGCTCCTGAGCCAACCGGTGGACTGGCAACGCCGCCTTCGGGCGGCTTTGTCGTTTTGGGGGCTCTGCCAAGGGGGCAGGGGCGCGAGCGGCCTTCGGCGCAAAAGTAGAATGCGGGTTTTCCCGTGCAGCCCCGCACCAGCGCGGCGCACCCAGAACCGACAAGGACGACACCCGTGGCTGGACACAGTAAATGGGCCAATATTCAGCACCGCAAGGGCCGGCAGGACGAAAAGCGGGGCAAGGTCTGGACCCGCGTGATCCGCGAGATCATGGTGGCGGCCCGCCAGGGCGGGGGTGACCTCAATGCCAATCCCCGCCTGCGACTGGCGGTCGACAAGGCCAAGGCGGCCAACATGCCGGCCGACACCATCAAGCGCAACATCGACAAGGCCACCGGCAACCTCGAGGGCGTGAACTACGAAGAGATCCGCTACGAGGGTTACGGCATCGGCGGTGCGGCCATCATCGTGGACACCATGACCGACAACAAGGTGCGCACGGTGGCCGAGGTACGGCACATCTTCAGCAAGTACGGCGGCAATATGGGCACCGAAGGCTCGGTGGCCTTCCAGTTCAAGCACTGCGGGCAATTGATCCTGGCCCCCGGCACCTCCGAAGACCAGGTCATGGAAGTCGCCCTGGAAGCCGGCGCCGACGATGTCATCGCCGACGATGAAGGCGCGATCGAGGTGCTCACCGCACCCGCCGCGTTCGAGCCCGTCAAGCATGCCTTGGAGGCCAAGGGCCTCAAGCCTGAAATCGCCGAGGTCACCTGGCGCCCGGAAAACACCATCGGGCTAGCGGGTGAGGAGGGCGCCCGTATGCAAAAACTGCTGGACATGCTCGAAGACCTGGACGATGTGCAAGACGTGTTCCACAACGCCGAGATGTCCGAATGAAGGTGCTTGTCATTGGCGGCGGTGGCCGTGAACACGCCCTGGCCTGGAAGCTGGCGCAGTCCCCCAAGGTGCAGGCGGTCTATGTGGCCCCCGGCAACGGCGGCACCGCCCTGGATGCGCGCCTGGAGAATCTCCCAATCACCGACATCGCCCAGCTGCGTCAGTGGGCGCTAGACGAAAAGATCGCCCTCACGGTGGTTGGCCCCGAGGCGCCGCTGGCGGCCGGTGTGGTCGACGCGTTTCGCGCGGCCGGTCTGCGGGTGTTCGGCCCCACGCAGGCGGCGGCGCAGCTTGAAAGCTCCAAGGCCTTTTCCAAGGCCTTCATGAAGCGCCACGGCATTCCCACCGCGGCCTACGAGACCTTCACCGAGGCGGCGCAGGCCCATGCCTATGTGGACCGTCAAGGCGCACCCATCGTGATCAAGGCCGATGGCCTGGCAGCGGGCAAGGGCGTGGTCGTGGCCATGAGCCTGGCCGAGGCGCACGAGGCGATTGACTTCATGCTCCTGGACAACACCCTGGGCGTGGCCCATAACCAGGGCGGCGCACGGGTGGTGATCGAGGAATTTCTGGTGGGCGAGGAAGCCAGCTTCATCGTGCTGTGCGACGGCCGCCATGTCACCGCGCTGGCCACCAGCCAGGACCACAAGCGCCTGATGGACAACGACCAGGGGCCCAACACGGGCGGCATGGGCGCCTATTCGCCCGCGCCGGTGGTGACGCCCGAGGTGCATGCCCGGGCCATGCGTGAGGTGATCCTGCCCACCATCCGGGGCATGGAAAAGGATGGCATCCCCTACACCGGCTTTTTGTATGCAGGTCTGATGATCGATGTGCAGGGGCAGGTCAAGACGCTCGAATTCAACTGCCGCATGGGCGATCCTGAGACGCAGCCGATCATGATGCGCCTGAAGTCGGATCTGGTCGAGGTGATGCTGGCCGCCACCTCCGGCGCCCTGGACACCCTCGAGTTGCAGTGGGACCGTCGTACCGCGCTGGGCGTGGTGATGGCCGCTGGCGGCTACCCCATGGATCCCCGCAAGGGCGATGTGATCCACGGCCTGCCCGCCGAGGCGCCCGATGCGATGGTGTTCCATGCGGGCACGGCGCGCCAGGGCGAGCAGACGGTCACCAGCGGCGGACGCGTGCTGTGCGTGACGGCGCTGGCCGACACGGTCAAGGCGGCTCAGGTGCGTGCCTATGAAGTCCTGCGGGGCATTTCTTTTGACGGCGCCCAGTGGCGCACCGACATCGGCCACCGGGCCGTGAAGGGCTGATTTCAATGAACCCGATTGCCTCCGTACGTGATTACCTGCTCGGACTGCAGCAACGCATCACCGGCGCGATCGCGCAGGTCGATGGCCACACCTTCGTCGCCGACGCCTGGGAAAAGCCTGCTGGCGAGACCCTGCAGGGCAACGGCATCACCATGATCCTGGAGAGCGGCCAGGTATTCGAACGCGCGGGCTGCGGCTTCTCGCACGTGACCGGCCCGCGCCTGCCGCCTTCGGCCACGCAGCACCGCCCGGAGCTGGCGGGCGCGCCGTTTGAGGCCATGGGCGTGTCGCTGGTGTTTCATCCGCGCAATCCCTATGCGCCCACGGTGCACCTGAACGTGCGCATGATCGCCGCCACGCCGGCCGGCGGCGAGCCGGTGTGCTGGTTTGGCGGTGGCATGGACCTCACACCCTATTACGGCTTCGAAGAAGACGCCCAGCACTTTCACAGCACCTGCCGCGACGCGCTCGCGCCCTTTGGCGACGACAAGTACCCGCGCTTCAAAAAATGGTGCGACGAGTACTTCACCCTCAAGCACCGCGGCGAGCAGCGCGGCGTGGGCGGCGTGTTCTTTGACGATTTTTCCGAGCTCGGTGCCGAGCGCAGCTTCGCGATGATGCGCGCCGTGGGCGATGCCTTCAACGAGGCGTATGTGCCCATCGTACGCCGTCGCATGCACACGCCCTATGGCGAGCGTGAGCGCAGTTTCCAGCTGTATCGGCGCGGACGTTACGTCGAGTTCAACCTGGTCTGGGACCGCGGCACGCACTTTGGCCTGCAATCGGGCGGTCGCACCGAGTCCATCCTGATGTCCATGCCGCCGCTGGCCAGCTGGTCCTACCAGTACCAGCCCGAGCCCGGTACGCCTGAAGACGATCTTTATCGCAAGTTCATCGTGCCGCGGGAGTGGGTGTGAGCGCTGCGCGCCGCCTCGGCATCTTCGGCGGCGCCTTTGATCCTCCGCACCACGCCCATGTGGCGCTTGCGCGTGCGGCGATCGAACAACTGCAGCTCGACGAGCTGCGTATCTTGCCGACGGGCCTTGCCTGGCACAAGGTGCAGCCCTTGAGCGACGCGGCGCATCGCCTGGCCATGACCCGTCTGGCCTTTGCCGACCTGCCGCAGGTGGTCATCGACGAGCGCGAGCTGTGCCGCGAGGGTCCGACCTACACGGTCGACACCTTGCGCGAGTTGCATCGCGAGCACCCGCAGGACACCCTGGTGCTGGTGATCGGCGCGGACCAGGCCGATACCTTCGACCAGTGGCGCGAAAGCGACGAAATTACACGCCTGGCTATAATTTCGATCGCTGACAGACCCCGCGCCCAAGCGCCTGCGGGGGCTGTCGATGCCGCCCATGTGCCGGGCGGACAGTGGGTGCCGATCGCGCTGGCGCCCCTGGCGGTCAGTGCCACCGACATCCGCGAGCGTCGGGCCGCCGGCCTCGGGATCGACCATCTGGTTCCCGCGCCGGTCGCGCGCTATATTGACCTCCACCACCTCTACCTGCCTGCCTGATGACCCAAGAATCCATTGCCAAGAAAGACACTCAGCGCCTGCAGCGCGCCATTGTGGAGGGTCTGGAGGACGTCAAGGCGCAAGACATTCGGGTGTTCAACACCGAGCATCTGTCGCCCCTGTTCGAGCGGGTCATCGTGGCTTCGGGCACGTCCAATCGCCAGACCAAGGCCTTGGCCGCCAGCGTGCGTGACGCCGTGCGCGACGCCGGCTTTGGCAAGCCGCGCATCGAGGGCGAGGAAAACGGCGAATGGATCATCGTGGACTGCGGGGCGGCCGTCGCCCACATCATGCAGCCCGCGATCCGCACCTACTACCACCTGGAAGACATCTGGGGCGACAAGCCGGTGCGCCTGAAGCTCGGTGCCCCCAAGCCGGCGGCGCCTGCGCCGGCACCGGCTGCCAAGACGCCGGCCAAAAAGGCGCCGCCGCCGTCCCTGCGTCGCAGCAGTGCCGCCAAGACCGCCGCCAAGGCCGCCGACGATGCAGCACGCTCGCCCGCTGCCAAGAAGAAGGCCGAGGCCAAGAAGGCCGCACGCCGGGCGGCTGGGGCCGCGCGCGCGCCCGCGCCCGCCAAGACCGGTGGCAAGACCGCAGCCAAAACGGCGAGCAAGGCCCCTGCGAAGGCGCCTTCGAAGGCGCCCGCCAAAGCGCCCGCTAAAAAATCCTCTGCCGGGGCCACCAGCCGCAAGGCATGAAGCTGTGCGTGGTCGCTGTCGGCCAGCGGGTGCCCGACTGGGCCCAGACGGCCTGGGACGACTACGCCAAGCGCTTTCCACCTGAACTGAAAATCGAGCTGCGCGCGGTCAAGACCGAGCCGCGCGGCTCGCGCACCGTCCAGACCCTGCAGGCTGCCGAACGCGAACGTATCGAGGCGCAGATCGCGCGCGGCATGCGCATCGTGGCCCTGGATGAACGCGGCACGTCGCTCACCACGCAGGCGCTGGCCGCCAAGCTCAAGACCTGGCAACTCGAGGGCGACGACGTGGCCCTGGTGATCGGCGGCCCTGACGGCCTCGACCCTGACTTTCGCCAGGCCGCCCACGAGCGAATCCGCCTGTCTGACCTCACGCTGCCCCATGCGATGGTGCGGGTGCTGCTCGTTGAACAGCTGTATCGTGCCTGGTCCATCAACGCCGGTCACCCCTATCACCGCGAATGACAGCACCCACCTTGTACCTGGCCTCGCAGAGCCCGCGCCGGCGCCAGCTGCTGGATCAACTGGGCGTGGCCCACGCGCTCTTGCTGCCCGATCCGCACGAGGACGCTGAAGCGATCGAACAGGTGCTGCCCGGCGAGTCGCCCTCGGCCTATGTGCAGCGCGTGACCCTCCTCAAGCTCGACGCCGCATTGGCGCGCCTCAAGCGCCGCGGCCTGCCACCCGCGCCGATTTTGTGTTCGGACACCACCGTGGCCTTGGGGCGGCGCATCTACGGCAAGCCGGCCGATGAACGCGATGCAGCTCGCATGCTCACCGAGTTGGCGGGTGCGACACACCGGGTGCTGACCGCGGTCGCAGTCGGTACGCCGCGCCGTCGCCTGCAGACCCTGTCCACGTCGCGCGTCACCTTCGAGGCCCTCACACGCGCCCAGGTACGGGCTTATGTGGCCACCGGCGAGCCGATGGGAAAGGCGGGTGCCTACGCCATCCAGGGGCGGGCGGCCATGCATGTCACGCGGATCGACGGCAGCTACTCTGGCATCATGGGTCTGCCGATGCACGAGACCGCAGGTCTATTGCGTGCGTTTGGCCTCCTGAAGTAACCGGCTCCTGTCCATGGGCGTGCAGCAAGACATCCTGATCAACTGGTCTCCGCAGGAGACGCGCGTGGCCATCGTCGAAAACGGCGCGGTGCAGGAGTTGCACGTCGAGCGTACCCTCGAGCGCGGTCTGGTGGGCAATGTCTACCTGGGCAAGGTGGCCCGGGTGCTGCCTGGCATGCAGTCGGCCTTCATCGACATTGGCCTGGAGCGAGCGGCCTTTTTGCATGTGGCCGACGTTTGGCAGCCCACGCCCGAGGGCGAGAGCCTCAGCGCCGGGCGCCAGTCGCAGCCGGTGGTGCCCATTGAGAAGCAGGTGTTCGAGGGTCAGCCCCTGCTGGTGCAGGTGATCAAGGATCCGATCGGCACCAAGGGCGCGCGCCTGTCAACCCAGGTGAGCATCGCCGGGCGGATGCTGGTGCACCTGCCCCAGGACGACCATATCGGTGTGTCGCAAAAGATCCCTCCGGCCCAGCGCGATGCGCTGCGCACGCGTGTGCAGGCCCTGGCGGGGACACCGGCCACGGGGGGCGGGGGCGGCTTCATCCTGCGCACGAATGCGGAAGACGCGTCGGACGCCGAGCTCGCCGACGACATTGCCTATCTGCGCAAGACCTGGGCACGTATCCGGCAGGCGAGCAGCACGCTGCCCCCGGGGTCGCTGCTGCACCAAGACCTGAGCCTGCTGCAGCGGGTGCTACGTGACCTGGTCAGCGACGACACACAGACCATCCGCATCGATTCGCGCGAGCAGTTCGCGGCGCTGCAGGCCTTTGGTCAGGAGTTCATGCCGGCGGCGGCGGGGCGCCTGCACTTGTACAAGGGCGAGCGCCCGATCTTCGATCTGTATGCCATCGACGACGAAATCATGCGCGCGCTCGGTCGCCGGGTCGACCTGAAGTCGGGGGGTTACCTGATCGTCGACCAGACCGAGGCACTGACCACAGTGGATGTGAACACCGGTGGCTTTGTGGGCGCGCGCAATTTCGACGAGACCATCTTCAAGACCAACCTGGAAGCGGCCCAGGCGATTGCCCGCCAGATGCGCCTGCGCAATCTGGGCGGGATCATCATCGTCGACTTCATCGACATGCAGCGTACCGAGCATCGCGAGGCGGTGCTGGCCGAGTTGCACAAGCAGCTGGCGCGTGACCGGGTCAAGACCATGGCCGGGACGTTCTCGCAGCTCGGGCTGGTCGAGATGACTCGTAAGCGTACGCGCGAATCGCTGGCCCATGTGCTGTGTGAGCCGTGTGCGGCTTGCCAGGGCACCGGCCAGGTGCTCACCTCGCGCAGCGCTTGCTACGACATCCTGCGCGAGATCCTGCGTGAAGCGCGCCAGTTTGATCCGCGTGAGTACCGCATCGTGGCCTCGCCCAAGGTGATCGATCTGTTCCTCGACGAGGAAAGCCAGCACCTGGCGGGTCTGTCGGACTTCATCGGCAAGCCGATCTCCTTGCAAAGCGATGCGGCCATGGGCCAGGGCCAGTACGACATCGTGTTGCTGTAGTCACGCGCTTCACGCTTTCACGCCGCCTGGTCGACGCGCGCGTGGCACTCCCACTGCCAGGCGTGGGCCAGGATGCTGTCCAGGCCGGGGTAGAGCGGTGCCCAGCCCAGTGCGCGCCGGGCTCGTTGGGCATCGGCCACCAGCACGGGCGGATCACCGATGCGCGGCGGGTCATCGCGCACCGGAATCGGATGGCCCGTCACCCGCCGGGCCGCCGCGATCACTTCATTGACCGAATGGCCCTGGCCTGTACCGAGGTTGTAAGTGTCGGTCTGGCCACCGGCTGTCAGACGACGCAGGGCCAGTAGGTGGGCGGCGCACAAATCCTGCACATGGATGTAGTCGCGGACGCAGGAGCCATCGGGTGTGGCGTGGTGACTGCCGTAGCGGGCGATGGCGTCGCGGCGGCCGCTGGCCACCTGCAGCACTAAGGGGATCAGGTGGGTTTCGGGCTGATGACGCTCACCCAGCGAGCCATCGGGGTGAGCGCCCGCCGCATTGAAATAACGCAGCGTGATCGAGCGGATGCCATGGACCTGACCGTAGTCCTCCAAGAGGTATTCGACGGCGAGCTTGCTGTGACCATACGGGTTGATGGGGCGACAGGGATGCGATTCATCGATCGGCGTGGTGTGCGGCGTGCCATAGACCGCGGCCGTCGACGAAAAGATAAAGGTCTGAATACCCGCCTCGACCATCGCATCGAGCAGGCCCAGGGTCTGGCTTAGGTTGTTGCGCCAGTACTTCGAGGGGTTCACCGTGGATTCGCCGACCAGGCTGGCGGCGGCGAAGTGCATCACGCAAGCGGGGCGAGTCTGCCGCAGCACGCCACGCACAAAGGGCAGGTCGCCGATGTCGCCGCGGTGCAGCTCCTGGGCCTGTACCGCATCCGCATGGCCTGTGGACAGGTTGTCGATCACGACGGGCTGCAGGCCTTGATCGCGCAGCATGCGCACCATGTGCGAGCCGATGTAGCCGCAGCCGCCGGCGACCAGCACCGTGCGGGGATCGAGTTCATGGGATGCCATGGCGTGCGCCTCAGGGGTTGGCGGGCCATGATAGGAAGCGCGACGCCGCCATAGGGCGCGGCAATGTAAAAAGCGCAAGCCTAGGTGGGCTGCATGTCGCTCTGGTGCAGGCGTGTGTACAGGCCTCCGCGCGCGAGCAACTCGGCGTGGGTGCCTTGTTCGACGATGCGGCCGTGATCGATCACCACGATGCGGTCCGCGTGCTCGATGGTGGAGAGCCGGTGCGCGATGACCAGGGTGGTACGGCCCGCGACGAGGCGCGCCAAGGCCTGTTGCACCAGGCGCTCCGATTCGTTGTCCAGGGCCGAGGTCGCCTCGTCCAGGATCAGGACCGGTGCGTCCTTGTAAAGGGCGCGGGCGATGGCCAGCCGCTGGCGCTGGCCGCCGGATAGCTCCGAGGCGTTATGCCCCAGCAAGGTGTCGATACCGGCGGGCAGGCTTGCCACATGTGCCCCCAGATTGGCGGCTTCCAGGCAGGCCTGCACTCGGGCGCGGTCGACGCTCAGACCCAGCGCCACGTTGTCGGCGATGGACTGGTTCAACATCACGATGTCCTGGCTGACCATGCCAATCTGGCGACGCAGGGCGGCGGTTTGCAGGCTCGGCAGTGCATGCCCATCGAGCAGTACGCGCCCGCCCTGGGGTTCGATGAATCGCGGCAGCAGGTTGGCCAGCGTGGTCTTGCCGCCGCCCGAGGGGCCCACCAAGGCCACCACTTCGCCGGGGGCGATGTCCAGGCTGAGGTTGTCCAGGACGGGCGGACCGTCCTGGCCGTAACGCACGGTGACCTGCTCAAACACCACATGCCCGTGCGCCCGTGGCAGATCCATCTCGCCGCTGGGTTCGTCCTGCAGGCGGTCCAGGAAGTCCAGGCCGCGATCGATGGCGGCCATGCCGCGCGTGATCGGGTTGGCCACCTCGGAGAGGCTTTTGAGCGGCGCGATCAGCATCAGCATGCCGGTGATGAAGGAGACAAAGCCGCCCACCGTGCCAGCGGCCGTCTTGCCCTGCCAAAGTGCCAAGGCGATCACGACGGACAAGGTGACAGCCGCCAGCATCTGGGTCAGGGGTGTGATCGCCGAGCCGACCACGGCGGCCTTCATGTTCAACTGCCGCAGCAGCTTACTCAAGGTCGCAAAGCGCTCGGCCTGCGCAGTCTGGGCGCCGTGCAGGCGGATGATGCGGTGGGCCAGCACGCTTTCCTCGATCACATAGGCCAGCTTGTCGGTGGCGTCCTGCGTCTGGTGGGTGACCTTGTACATGCGGCGGGTGAAGGCGCGCATCACCCAGGCCACGGCCGGAAAGAGCACGAACACCAGCAGCGACAGCTGCCAGTTCAGATACAGCAGGTAGGCCAGGAGCGCCAGCAGCGTGAGGCTGTCCTTGACCAGGGTAAGCAGGCCATGCACCAGCTGACCCACGCCCGTCTGCACCTCGTAGACCACGGTATTGGACAACTCGCTGGAGGAATAGGGCGCGAGGTCGGCCAAGGCGGCGGTCTGCATGCGCTCGAACAGGACTCGCCGCAGCTTCATCACGCCGTCGTTGGCGACCTTGGCCAGGGCGAGCTTGGCGACGAAGACGCTCAAGCCCCGCACGGCGAACAGCCCGATCAGGACCGCTGGGACCAGCCACAGGGGAATTTTGCTCTGGCCGAAGCCCTGGTCCAGGAGCGGGCCCAGGAGCGCGGGGACCACCGGTTCGGTGGCGGCCGTGATCAGCGTGGCCAGGGCGGCCAGGGCCCAGAAGCCGAACTGGTTGCCGAAATAAGGCCGCAGCCGACGCCAGGATCCAGGGCGGAAGAAGAGATCGCGCACCAGGATCCTCAGGTGGCGTTGGGCCGGCGGGTCGACCGGCTGATAATGCAGGCTATTGAGGGCGCAACCGGCACGAGCGTGACGGGGCGCGAGGAAGGAACCGCATGGACCTGCATAGGCAACCCAGAGTGTAATCTGCGCGACTTGGCCGGCCCGGCTGGGGCCCTGTACTATTCAAAACGCACATGAACCGACCCCCTTCTTCATTTTTGCGTCGTCGCCTGGTGGCGGCCCCGATCGGGTTGCTGCTGTCTGCGCCGGCTTGGTCGCAGTTTCGGGTCGAGGTGGCCGGTGTCGGCCTGACCCAGTTGCCTGTGGTGGTGCCCGCCTTTCGAGGCGAGGGCGCGGCACCTCAAAAAATGTCGACCATCGTGCTGGCGGATCTCGAGCGCAGCGGCCAGTTTCGCAACGTCGACGCCGCGGGCCTGGCCATTGACGAGACCACCCGCCCCGATGTGACACCCCTGCGCCAGCGCGGCGCCGACGCCCTGTGTGTCGGCAGCATCAGCCGCCTGGCCGATGGCCGCTGGGATGTGCGCTTTCGCCTGTGGGACGTCGTGCGCCTGCAGGATCTGGGCGGACAAAGCTATGCGGTGCCCCCCGGCGATCTGCGCCTGGTGGCCCACCGCATTGCCGATTACGTCTATGAAAAACTCACCGGCGAGCGGGGCATCTTCTCCACCCGCATCGCCTATGTCACCCAGGCGGCAGAACGCTACAACCTGTGGGTGGCCGACGCCGACGGCGAGAACGCGCAATCGGCCCTGGCCAGCCCCGAGCCCATCATCTCGCCAGCCTGGTCGGCCAGCGGCACGCAGCTGGCCTATGTGTCCTTTGAGTCGCGCAAGCCGGTGGTCTACGTACACGAGATCGCCAGCGGGCGCCGGCGTTTGCTGGCCAATTTCCGAGGCTCCAACAGCGCACCGACCTGGGCGCCCGATGGCCGCACGCTGGCGGTGACGCTCAGTCGCGAAGGCGGCTCGCAGCTCTTTCTGATCGACGCCAACGGCGGTGAGCCGCGGCGGCTGCTGCAGTCCACCAGCATTGACACCGAACCGGTGTTTTCGGCGGATGGTCGCAGCGTGTTTTTTGTCAGTGATCGCGGGGGGGCGCCCCAGATCTACCGGGTCGCGGCCGAGGGGGGGAGCCCGCAGCGGGTCACCTTCACGGGTACCTACAACATCTCGCCCGCCCTCAGCCCCGACGGCCGGTGGCTGGCCTATGTTTCCCGAGTCGGCGGGGCCTTCAAGCTGCAGGTCATGGAGATGGCCTCGGGCACCGTGACCAGTCTCACCGACACCACGGCCGACGAGAGTCCCAGCTTCGCGCCAAACAGCCGCCTGATCATGTACGGCACGCGTCAGGCCGGGCGCGAGGCCCTCATGACCACCACCCTTGACGGCAAGATCAAGGCCCGGCTCGCCGGGCAGGGCGGCGACATTCGCGAGCCCGATTGGGGCCCCTATGGCCGGTGAGGCGGTCGCAATACACTTGCAAAAAAGAGGAGTAATGGGAATGAACAAGCAACTCTGGTGGGCCTTGGCACTTGCCGTCACGCTGGCAGGGTGCAGCAGTGTCAGCCTGAACGAGGGGCAGGTGCCCGTCGAAGACCGCTCAGGAACCGCCATAGGCGCAGAAGCGGCAGCCCGTACGGATGCCGCAGCCGAAGCGCGCGCCGCAGCCCAGAGCCGCGTGGCCCCAGTCGCTGCAGACAGCTCCGCACTCCTGGCGGCCGGCCCCGCCGGCGTGGGGCGCCTGATCTATTTCGACTACGACAGCATCGCGATCAAGCCCGAGTTTCAGAGCATCGTCGAGGGCCATGCCCGCTTCTTGCGGGCCAATCCCTCGCGCCGTATTGCGATCGAGGGCCACACCGACGAACGTGGCGGCCGAGAGTACAACCTCGCGCTCGGCCAGCGCCGCGCCGAGGCCGTGCGCCGCGCTCTGAGTTTGCTGGGCGTTCCGGATTCTCAGGTCGAGGCTGTGAGCTTTGGCAAGGAGAAACCGGCTGCCACCGGTGCCGATGAAGTCACCTGGTCCAAGAACCGCCGCGCAGAAATCTACTACCGCTGATGAAAGCCTTTGTCACGTCCTGGGTGGCCGCCGCGGTGGCGGCGATCACTTTGTGCACGGCCCAGGGGGCCTCCGCCAGCCTGTTCTCGGACGACGAGGCGCGCCTGGCGATTCGTGACCTGCGCGTGCGCGTCGAGACCCTGCGCCAACAGGGCGAGACGCAGCGCGAGGCGCAGCGGCAGTTGATCGACAAGCAAGCCGAGGAATTGCGCCGCGCCCTGGAGGATGGTGCACAGGCCCGGCGCAACGCACTGGAGCTTCAGAACCAGATCGATGCTCTGCGCGCGGAGTTGGCGCGCCTGCGCGGACAGGACGAACAGCTCGCGCGCGACCTGTCCGAGTTGCAGCGTCGCCAAAAGGATGTGGCCCAGGGCGTCGACGAACGCCTGCGTCGTTTTGAGCCCGTCAAGGTGACGTTCGAGGGCCGTGAGTTCATGGTGGATCCGGCCGAGCAGCGTGAGTACGAGGCGGCCTTCGCCTTGTTTCGCGCGGGCGAGTTCCAGCCTGCGCAGGCGGCGTTTGGCGATTTCCTGCGACGCTATCCCCAATCCGGCTATGGCGTCGCAGCCTTGTTCTGGCAGGCCAACGCCCAGTACGGCGTGCGTGACTATCGGGGGGCCATCGCCAATTTCCGTGCCTTGCTGGCGCGTGCACCCGAAGATCCACGGGCGTCCGAGTCAGCGTTGGCGATTGCCAATTGCCAGATTGAGCTCAAGGACACCGCAGGCGCGCGCAAGACCCTCGCCGACCTGATCAAGGCCTATCCGCAGTCCGAGGCCGCGGGCGCGGCGCGCGAGCGCTTGTCGCGTCTGCGTTAACGGTGCGGGCGCTGTGAGCGGGCCGGACGCGCAGATCGACCTGCAGCGGCGCTTTGGCGGTCTCGAGCGCCTTTATGGCGTGGCCGGGGCTGCGGCCATCCGCGCGGCGCACGTCGCGGTGGTCGGCGTCGGGGGTGTGGGTTCCTGGGCGGCCGAGGCCTTGGCTCGCAGCGGTGTGGGCGCCCTCACGCTGATCGATCTGGACCATGTGGCCGAGTCCAACATCAACCGCCAGATCCATGCCCTGAACGACACCGTGGGCCAGGCCAAGGTGCAGGCCATGCGCGATCGCATCGCGCAGATCCATCCGCAGTGCACGGTACATGGCATCGAAGAGTTCGTCGAGCCAGACAACTGGCCGCAGCTGCTGCCTGCAGGCGTGGACGCGGTGATTGATGCCTGCGATGCGGTGCGGGCCAAGCAAGCCATGGCCGCCTGGGCGCTGCGCACGCGTAGCCGCTTCATCAGCGTGGGCGCGGCAGGGGGCAAGCGTTGGGCCCACGCGGTGGACATCGACGATCTGGCGCGCACCACCCACGACCCTTTGCTCGCCCAACTGCGCTATCGGCTTCGCAAGTTCGACGGCGCGGCGCGTGAGGGCAAGACGATCGGCATTGCCTGCGTGTTCAGCCGGGAGGCGGTGGCGCCGCCCGATGCCTCCTGCGCTCTGGACGCGGGCGGCGATGGCTCGCTCAATTGCCACGGCTATGGCTCGGTGGTGAGCGTGACGGCGACCTTCGGGCAGTGCGCGGCGGGCTGGGTGCTCGATCGCCTGGCCCGCGAGGGGGTCCCAAAATAGGCTATACTCTTGGGCTGTTCTGCAGTGGAGACACCGCGAGCGCCAGATGCCTTTAAAAGCATTCGTGGGACGTTAGCTCAGTTGGTAGAGCAGCGGACTTTTAATCCGTTGGTCGCAGGTTCGAATCCCGCACGTCCTACCAGTTTTTCTAAAAATCAACAGCTCCATGGGGCTGTTGATTTTTTTTTGCCTGGCCCTGCCTGTTTTTTGAGCATGGCCCCGCAACCCAGGCCTGGCGCGGTTTTTTGGAGTTGTCCAACGACCTGTCCACAAGCTAGACCACAGTGATGTGGGACAACTTCTCAGATCAGGTTCACCGTTTCTGTGTAGTACGGAATGCGACAGGGCCAGTGCAGCTCGCGTTCGATGCGCTGGCGAAGTGCGTCAGCGGCGGCCGGCTCGCCATGGGTGATGAAGGTGCGGTGTGGGGCGCGCGCCAGCCCATGTAGCCACTGCAAGATCTCGGCGGCGTCGGCATGGGCCGAGAGGTGATCGAGTTGGACCACCTCGGCGCGTACGGGCACATCCTCACCGAAGATGCGCAGGCTGCTGGCACCGCCAGCCAGCGCCGCGCCGCGCGTGCCCCCCGCTTGAAAGCCCGCCAACACAATGGTGTTGCGCCGATCTGGGGCAAAGGCCTGCAGGTGGTGCACCACCCGGCCACCGGTGGCCATGCCACTGGCTGCGATGATCACCATCGGACCCTTGCGGGCGTTGAGCGCGCGCGATTCATCGGGCGTCTGCACCACCTGTACGCCGTCCACCACCGCGTGCGCCTCGTCGACCGACAGCCGCAATTGCTCGGTGTGCCGCAGGTAGACCTCGGTGGCGCTGTTGGCCATGGGGCTGTTCAAGTAGACGGGCAGGTTGTGAATCAGGCCCCGTGCCTTGAGCAGGTGGATGGCGTACATCAGGGCCTGGGCACGCCCGACCGCGAAGGCCGGAATGACCACCACGCCACCGCGGGCGGCTGTGCGTTGGATCACCTCGGCCAGGATCGCCAGCGGGTCGCAGGCCAGGTGGGTGCGATTGCCGTAGGTGGACTCGACCACCAGGTAGTCGGCGGCATCGGGGGTGACCGGGGGTCGCATGACGAGGTCCTGGGGTCGGCCGATATCGCCCGAAAAGAGGATCGAACATTGGCCATCGTCCAGGCGCACGAAGGACGAGCCAGGCATGTGTCCTGAATGCCAGAAACCGCCTTTCAAGCCCCCTGGCGCTTCCCAAGCCTGCGGATGATGCTTGACCGGTCGGAACAGCCGCAGGCAGTCGATCGCGTCTTTCTCGGTGTACAGGGGCAGAGCGGGGTGGTGCTTGCTGGTGCCGTGGCGGTTGTTGAAGTCGGCTTCTTCTTCAAGCAGGTGACCGCAGTCTGGCAGCAGGATGCGACACAGCTCGTAGGTCGCGGGCGTGCACAGGATGGGGCCGCGAAAACCCTGGCGCGCCAGCAGTGGCAGGTAGCCGCTGTGGTCGATGTGGGCATGCGTGAGGACCACCGCGTCGATCTGCGCGGCATCGACGGGCAGGGGCGACCAATTGCGCAGACGCAGCGGTTTGTAGCCTTGGAACAGTCCGCAGTCCACCAGGACGCGGGTCGACCCGCTCTCGATCAGGTATTTGGAGCCGGTGACGGTGTCAGTCGCGCCCAGAAACTGCAGCTTCATGGCCGCAATCTAGGGAGAAGACGCGCCTTCCGGTTTGATCTGCATCATCTGCGCGCGTTGTTGCGCGCTGCCGGATACGGCGCGCCCCAGTGGTGTCAGGCCAAGGCCTCGATTTGCGAGGAGATGTCCAGCCAGCGCTCTTCGAGGTCGGCCAGTTGCAGGCCCAGGTCGGCCACCCGTTGACCGGTCTGCGCGATGCGGGTGGCGTCGGTCTCGGCGGCCAGCTGCGCCTCCAGGCTGTCTTTCTCGGTTTGCAAGGCCGCCATGCGCTGCTCGATCTTTTCGAGGTCGCGTTGCAACGGACGCAGCTTCGGTGAGGCGACGGGCGCAGGGGGTGGCGGAGCCGGGGCGCGCACCGGCGCAGCGGCCGCACGCGCCAGCTCGCGCAGGCGGCGCGATTCGTCCAGCAGGTATTGCTGGTAGTCGTCGAGGTCGCCGTCGAAGGGTCGAACCTCGCCGCGACCCACCAGCCAGAACTCGTCGCAGACCGCCCGCAGCAGGGCGCGATCATGACTGACCAGCATCACCGTGCCCTCGAACTCGTTGAGGGCCATCGACAGCGCCTCGCGGGTCGCCAGATCCAGGTGGTTGGTCGGTTCGTCCAGCAGCAGCAGGTTGGGGCGCTGCCAGACCATCATGGCCAGCACCAGGCGCGCCTTCTCGCCGCCGCTCATTGTGCCCACAGCCTGGTTCACCATGTCGCCGGAAAAGTTGAAGGTGCCCAGGAAGTTGCGCAGCTCCTGCTCGCGCGCTTGGGGACCGACATCGCGTGCCAAACGGATCATGTGCTCCAACGGGTTGGAATCCGTGTGCAGCACGTCAAGTTCCTGCTGCGCGAAGTAGCCGATGTTCAGGCCCTTGCCTTCGGTGAGCGTGCCGCCCAGGACCGGAATGTCGTGGGCGATGGTCTTGACCAGCGTGGACTTGCCCTGGCCGTTGGCGCCCAGGATGCCAATGCGCTGGCCGGCCAGCACCGAGCGGCTCACGCCGCGCAAGATGGTGCGGGTGTCACCGCTGTCAGCGCGGTAGCCGAACTCGCCCTCGCTGATCGCCAGCATCGGATTGGGCAGGTTGGCCGGTTCCTTGAACTCGAAGGTGAACTCGGCCTCGGCCAGCACCGGGGCGACTTTTTCCATGCGCTCCAGGGCCTTGACGCGGCTCTGGGCCTGCTTGGCCTTGCTGGCCTTGGCCTTGAAGCGGTCGATGAACTTTTGCAGGTGGGCGATTTTTTCTTGCTGGCGGCTAAAGGCCGATTGCTGCTGCTCCAGTTGCAGCACGCGCATGGATTCGAAGGCGCTGTAGTTGCCGCCATAGCGCGTGAGGCGTTGGTTCTCGATATGCAAGGTGACGTCGGTGACCGCATCGAGAAACTCGCGGTCGTGGCTGATCACGATCAGAGTGCCTGCGTAGCGTTTGAGCCAGGCCTCCAGCCAGACCAGGGCGTCGAGGTCCAGGTGGTTGGTAGGCTCGTCCAGCAGCAGCAGGTCAGACGGGCACATGAGAGCGCGCGCCAGTTGCAGACGCATGCGCCAGCCGCCGGAGAAGCTGTTCACGGGACGCTCGAGTTCTTCGGTGCCAAAGCCCAGGCCCAGGATCAGGGCCTGCGCGCGCGGTACGGCGTCGTGCTCCCCCGCATCGTGCAAGTCGGCATGCGCCTGGGCGATGGCCATGCCCGCATCGACATCGTCGGGGGCGGCTTCGAGGGCGGCCTCGGCCTGCGCCAGGCGCGCGCGCACGGCCATCAGGCGCGTGTCGCCGGCCAGCACGAAGTCGGTGGCGGGCTCCTCGGTCTCGGGCATGTGCTGGGCGACCTGGGCCATCTGCCAGTGCGCGGGCATCGAAAAATCGCCGCCGTCTTCGTGCAGGGTGCCATTGAACAGGGCGAAGAGGGTGGACTTGCCCGCGCCGTTGCGGCCCACCAGGCCCACTTTTTCGCCGGGGTTGAGGGTGACCGAGACCTTGTCCAGGAGCACCTTGGCGCCGCGGCGCAGGATGACGTCGCGCAGCTGAATCATCGGGACACTTTCATGGGGTGAGGAGCGCTTCGCGCGTGATCAGCAGCACTTGTTCCTCACCTGCGCTGGTATCGAGCCACACGGCTTCAAGCCGCGGAAAGGCCGCCTCGAAGTGCGCACGTTCGTTGCCGATCTCCAGCACCAGCACGGCGTGCTCGGTCATACGCGCGGCCGCGTCGCGCAGCAGGGGGCGGATGAAGTCCATGCCGTCGGTGCCGCCCGCCAGCGCCAGCGTGGGTTCGGCTTGGTATTCGGCGGGCAGGGCGGCCATGCTGGCAGCGTTCACATAGGGCGGGTTGCACAAAATCAGGTCATAGGGGCCGGGCAGGGCCGACAGCCCGTCGGAGATGTGCAGGTGCACGCGATCGCGCAGTTGGTGGCGCTCGATGTTGATGCGGGCCACTTCCAGCGCCTGGGGCGACAGGTCTGCGCCATCGACCGACACCTCGGGCCAGGCCAGGGCGGCGATCACGGCCAGGCTGCCATTGCCGGTGCACAGATCCAGCACGCGGCGGGTGTGCGCGCCGAGCCAGGGGTCGATGCTGCCATCGGCGAGCAATTCGGCGATGAAGGAGCGCGGCACGATGGCGCGCTCGTCGATGTAGAACGACACGCCTTGCAGCCAGGCCTCCTGCGTGAGGTAGGCCGCAGGCTTGCGGGTAGCGATGCGCTGGGCGATCAGGTCATTGACGGCGTGCGCTTGTTCGGGCGTGACGGCGCGTGCGGCCACGCTGTCCAGGTCGTCCAGCGGCAGGCCCAGCCGCCACAGCACCAGCCAGGCGGCTTCGTCGTGGGCGTTGGTGGTGCCATGGCCGAAGGCGACACCGGCGTCAGTGAGCTTGCGCGCGCCCGACGCGATCAGATCCAGGACGTTCATGCTCACCCCAGGGCGTTGAGCCGTTCGAGGGTGCGGCGGTAGATGTTTTTCAGGGGCTCGATGTCGGCCACCGCGACATGCTCGTCGATCTTGTGGATGCTGGCATTGATCGGGCCGAACTCGATCACCTGCGGGCAGATGCGCGAGATGAAGCGGCCGTCGCTGGTGCCGCCGGTGGTGGACAGCTCGGTGCGCACACCGGTCTCAGCCTCGATGGCCTGGCCGATGGCATCGACCAGCTCGCCCGGGGGGGTGATGAAAGGCTGGCCGCCCACCGTCCAGGTCAGGTGGTACTCCAGGTCGTGGCGGGCCAGGATGTCGACCACCCGCTGCTGCAGGCCCTCGGCGGTGCATTCGGTGGAGAAGCGGAAATTGAAATCGACCACTACCTCGCCCGGGATCACGTTGCCTGCGCCCGTGCCGCCGTGAATGTTGCTGATTTGAAAGCTGGTGGGCTGGAAGTAGGCGTTGCCCTGATCCCACTCGGTAGCCACCAAGCGCTCCAGCGCGGGCAAGGCCTGATGGATCGGGTTGCGCGCCAGCTGCGGGTAGGCGATGTGGCCCTGGACGCCCTTGAGCGTGAGCTTGCCGGTGAGGCTGCCGCGGCGGCCGTTCTTGATCATGTCGCCCAGGCGATGGACCGAGGTGGGCTCGCCCACGATGCACCAGTCCAGGCGTTCGCCGCGGGCCTTGAGCGTCTCGCACACGATCACAGTGCCATCCACGCTGGGACCTTCTTCGTCGCTGGTGATCAGCATGGCGATGGACAGCGCCGGCTGGGGCGTGGCCGCCAAAAACTCCTCGACGGCCACCGTGAAGGCAGCGATGGAGGTTTTCATGTCGGCAGCGCCGCGGCCATAGAGCTGGCCGTCCTGGTGATGCGGCACGAAGGGGTTGCTATGCCACTGATCGACTGGGCCGGTGGGCACGACGTCGGTGTGGCCGGCAAACACCACGGTGCGCGCGCCGCTGCCCGCGCGCTTGGCCCATAAGTTGGTGACGCGAAAAGTGTCGGGTCCGCTGGCCAGGGTCTCGCAGGCAAAGCCCAGGGGTGTCAGGCGTGCGGCCAGCAGGTCCTGGCAGCCCGCGTCGTCAGGCGTGATCGAACGGCGCGCGATCAGTTGCTCGACGAGGTGGACGGTCTTGTTCATGCAGGCCAGTGGGGTGAGCAGCGCCGCGAGGTTTAGTCGCGCAGCAGGTCGTTCAGGCTGGTCTTGGCGCGTGTTTGCGCGTCGACGCGCTTGACGATGATGGCTGCATACAGGCTGTACTTGCCGCCGTCCTTGGGCAAGCTGCCCGAGATCACCACCGAGCCAGCCGGGACGCGGCCGTAGGTCACCGCGCCGGTGGCGCGGTCGTAGATGGGGGTGCTCTGGCCGATGTAGACACCCATGGAGATCACCGAGTTTTCTTCAACGATCACGCCCTCGACCACTTCGGAGCGCGCGCCGATGAAGCAGTTGTCCTCGATGATGGTGGGATTGGCTTGCAGGGGTTCGAGCACGCCGCCCAGGCCCACGCCACCCGACAGGTGCACGTTCTTGCCCACCTGCGCGCAGGAGCCGACGGTGGCCCAAGTGTCGACCATGGTGCCTTCATCCACGTAGGCGCCGATGTTCACGTAAGAGGGCATCAGGATCGCGCCCTTGGCGATGAAGCTGCCGCGGCGGGCCACGGCCGGAGGCACCACGCGCACACCGGTGGCGGCCATTTGTTCGGTGGAGAGGTGGGAGAACTTGGTGCCGACCTTGTCGAAGAAGCCCAGGTCACCGGCCTTCATGATGACGTTGTCTTTCAGGCGGAAGGACAGCAGCACCGCCTTCTTCATCCACTGGTGGACGGTCCACTGGCCCACGCCTTGGCGGGTGGCCACGCGCAGGGTGCCCTTGTTCAACTGCGAGATGACGTGCTCGACGGCCTCGCTGACCTCCTTGGGGGCGGCCTTGGGCGAGAGGTTGGCGCGGTTTTCCCACGCGGCGTCGATGATCTGCTGAAGTTGTTGGGTCATGGGATGCTTTTTCTGGATTGAACGAACTGGACGATGCGTTGGGCGGCCTCGAGGCATTCGGCGGTGTCGGCCACCAGGGCCATGCGGATGCGCCCCGCGCCGGGATTGAGGCCCTGGCTTTCACGGGCCAGGTAGCTGCCCGGAAGGACCGTGACATTGTATTGAGCGAGCAAATCCCGTGCGAAGGACTCGTCGCTGCCGGCAACGCCCGCCCACAGGTAAAAGCCCGCGTCGGGCAGGCGCACGTCCATCACGCTGGCGAGCAAAGGGGTGACCTGGGCGAACTTCTCGCGATACAGGGTGCGGTTATCGACCACGTGGGCCTCGTCGTTCCAGGCGGCGACGCTGGCCGCCTGCACCACCGGGCTCATGGCACTGCCATGGTAGGTGCGATACAGCAGAAATTTTTGCAAGATGGCGGCGTCTCCCGCGACAAAGCCCGAGCGCAGGCCCGGCACGTTGCTGCGTTTGGACAGGCTGGTGAAGGCCACCAGGCGTTCCAAGCCGGTGCGACCCAGCCGGGTGGCGGCCTCCAGGCCCCCCAGGGGCGCCTCGTCGCGGAAATAGATCTCGCTGTAGCACTCGTCGGAGGCGATGGTGAAGCCGTAGCGATCGGACAGCGCAAAGATCTTGGCCCATTCCTCCAGGGGCATCACCGCGCCGGTGGGGTTGCCTGGCGAGCAGACGTACACCAGCTGCGTGCGGGCCCAGACCTCGGGCGGTACGCGGTCCCAATCGACCGCGAAGTTGCGTGCCGGGTCGCTGGGCGCGTACCAGGGCGTGGCCCCGGCCAGCAGCGCCGCGCCCTCGTAGATTTGATAGAAGGGATTGGGGCAGACCACCACCGCCTCGCCGGCCGTGTCCCGCGTGGGGTCGATCACGGTCTGCGCAAACGCAAACAGCGCCTCGCGCGAGCCATTGACCGGCAAGACTTGGCGGGTCGGATCCAGGGTCAGGCCGTAGCGGCGTTGCAGCCAGCCCGCGCACGCTTCACGCAGGCGCGGCTCGCCGCCGGTCGCCGGGTACACCGCCAGGCCGGACAGGGCACCGAGCATGGACTCCTGGATGAAAGGGGGGGTCGGGTGGCGGGGCTCGCCGATGCCCAGGCTGATGGGACGGTGGGCGGCGCTGGGCGTCACGCCCGCAAAGAGGGCCCGCAGCCGCTCGAAGGGGTAGGGCTGCAGCGTGGCCAGGAGGGGATTCATGGCCTCGATTATCGGTGGGGCGGGTGCAGGCTCCCGGCAGGCACGCGCCAACTACGACCTAAGTACCCATGCCGCACCGGCTCGGAGCGGGAGCCCACCGGGCGCGCAGGTATCATCGTCGCTTCCTTCCAGCGTCAGTCCCACGGGCAGCGATCGTGCGTCTCACTTCCATCAAGCTTTCCGGTTTCAAGTCGTTCGCCGAGCCCACCAACTTCCTGCTCCCCGGCCAGCTGGTGGGCGTCGTCGGCCCCAACGGATGCGGCAAGTCCAACATCATGGACGCGGTGCGCTGGGTGCTGGGCGAGTCGCGCGCCTCCGAGCTGCGCGGCGAATCCATGCAGGACGTGATCTTCAACGGCACGACCAGCCGCAAGGCCGCCTCGCGTTCGTCCGTCGAGCTGGTGTTCGACAACGCCGACCACCGCGCCGGCGGCCAGTGGTCGCAGTTCACCGAAATCGCGGTCAAGCGCGTGCTCACGCGCGACGGCACCAGCAGCTACTACATCAACAACCAGCCCGTGCGCCGGCGCGACGTGCAAGACGTCTTTCTGGGTACCGGCCTGGGCCCGCGTGCCTACGCGATCATCGGCCAGGGCACCATCAGCCGCATCATCGAATCCAAGCCCGAGGAACTGCGCCTGTTCCTCGAGGAAGCCGCCGGGGTCTCCAAGTACAAGGAACGCCGCCGCGAGACCGAGAACCGCCTCTCCGACACCCGCGAGAACCTCACCCGCGTCGAAGACATCCTGCGCGAGCTCAATGCCAATCTGGAAAAGCTCGAAAAGCAGGCCGAGGTCGCCGCGCGCTACAACACCCTGCAGTCCGACGCCACGCTCAAGCAGCACCAGCTGTGGTTTTTGAAGCGCGCCGAGGCCGAGGTCGATCAGGTCCGCCTCAAGCAAGACGCCGACAAGGCGGTCAACGACCTCGAGTCGCGCGTAGCCGATCTGCGCCATGTGGAGAGCGAGCTCGAGACCATCCGCCAGGCCCATTACGCCGCGGGTGACCAGGTCAATCAGGCCCAGGGTGCGCTCTATGAGGCGAGCGCCGAAGTCGGCCGCCTCGAGGCCGAGATCCGTTTCGTGGTCGAAGGCCGCCAGCGCGTCGAGCAGCGGCTCGTGCAGCTCAAGGAACAACTGGCCCAGTGGGCTGCGCGCCGCGACGATGCCGCCGCCGAGATCGAGACGCTCGCGGGCCAGGGCGTGCAGGCCGAAGAACAAGCGGCCCTCCTGGCCGCCCAGGTCGAGGAGCAAGCCACCCGTCTGCCCGAGCTCGAAGAGGCGCTGCGTCAGGCGCAGACGCGTGCCGGCGAACAGCGTGGCAGCGTGGCCCAGGTGCAGCAGCAGATTCAGGTCTTGGCCGCCGACCAACGCAATATCGAAGAACAAAGCGGCCAGTTGAACCTGCGCCGCGAACGTCTGCAGGCCGATCGCAACGCCCTGGCCGCGCCCGACGAGGCGCGCCTGGTCAACCTGCAACTGCAGCTGGCCGCCGCCCAAGAAGCCGCGGCCACGGCCGAAGGCCAATTGCACGAGTTGCAGGAGCAAGTGCCCCAGCTCGATGAGGACCGCAAGGCCAAGCAGCAGGCCGTGAACGACCAGAGCGCCCGCCAGTCCGATTTGTCGGCGCGCCTGGAGGCGCTCAAGGCGCTGCAAGAAAAAGTCCGCACCGATGGCAAGCTGCGTCCCTGGCTGGCCAAGCACGGTCTGGAGGGCCTGCAAGGTCTGTGGAGTCGCATCCACGTGGAAACCGGTTGGGAAAACGCTCTCGAGGCGGCGTTGCGCGAGCGCATGGGATCGCTCGAGGTCTCGCGCCTGGACATGGTGCGCGCCTTCGCCGCCGACGCGCCGCCAGCCAAGCTGTCCTTCTACAGCCCGCCGCAGGCGGGTGCGCCCGAGTCCACCAGCGCGCTGCCGCGCCTGTCGGATTTGCTGCGTCTGAACGATGCGGGCCAAAAGGCTTTGCTGTCGGACTGGCTGCATGGCTGCCTGACCGCCAAGACCTTCGAGGAGGCTCTGGCGGCTCGCGACAAGCTCAAGGCGGGCGAGGTGATCTACACGCCGCAAGGCCATGCGGTCACCGGCCACAGCGTGAGCTTTTACGCCCAGGACTCCGAGCAGGCCGGCCTGCTGGCGCGCCAGCAGGAGATCGAGAACCTCGAGAAGCAGCTGCGCGCCCAGGCGCTGATTGCCGAAGAGGCCCGCTCTGCGCTGGTGCGTGCCGAGGCGGCCTATACCGACGCCTCGCAGCGCCTGGTGACCGTGCGCCGCGAGGCCAGCGAGACACAAGCCCGTGCCCACGAGCTGCAGGTCGAGACCCTGCGCCTGACCCAGCTGGCCGAACAGACCCGCGCTCGCAGCGAACAGATCGCGGGCGACCTGGCCGAAGTCGAGGCCCTGCTCGAAGAATTGCAGGAGCGCCGCGTCACCGCCGAAGCGCGCTTCGAAGAACTGGACATGCAGCTGGCCGACACGCAGGAGCGTCACGCCCAGCTCGACGAACGCGTGATCGAGGCTGAACGCAAGCTGGTCGAGTCGCGCGAGCAGCAACGCACCTTGGAGCGCCAGGCGCAAGAGGCGCAGTTTGCGCAACGCGCACTCGACGCACGCCAGGGCGAGCTGCAGCGCGCCATCGAAACCGCCGGCCAGCAGACCACCGCCTTGGTCGACGAAGAAGCTCGCGCCCGCGAAGAGCTCTCGCGCCTGAGTGACGCCGCGGCCCAGGCGGGCCTGCAGGACGCGCTGGCCTTGAAGGCCGAGCGCGAGACGGCCCTGAGCGCCAAGCGCAGCGAATACGACGACCTCACGAACAAGCTGCGTGCCAGCGACGAGCGTCGCCTGGGCTTTGAACGCGAGCTGGAGCCCCTGCGTCAGCGCATCACCGACCTGCAGCTGAAAGAACAAGCCTCGCGCCTGGGCCTGGAGCAGTACACGCAGTTGCTGGCCGATGCCCAGGCCGACCTGGAAGCGGTGGCCCGCAGCATCGAAGACGGCAAGGTGCGCCTGACCGGCCTGCAAGGCGAGATCGACCGCCTGCACCGCGAGATCCAGTCGCTGGGCGCGGTCAACCTCGCGGCCCTGGACGAACTGGCCTCTGCGCGCGAGCGCAAGCAGTTCCTCGATGCGCAGTCAGCCGACCTGAACGAAGCCATCACCACGCTGGAAGACGCGATCCGCAAGATCGACGGCGAGACCCGCGAACTCCTGGGCGGCACCTTCAAGGCCGTCAACGAGCACTTTGGCCGCATGTTCCCCGAGCTGTTCGGAGGCGGCAACGCACGCCTCGTGATGACCGGCGAGGAAATCCTGGACGCCGGTGTGCAGGTGATGGCCCAGCCCCCGGGCAAAAAGAACCAGACCATCCACCTGCTCTCGGGCGGCGAAAAGGCCCTCACGGCCATCGCGCTGGTGTTTGCCATCTTCCAGCTCAATCCCGCGCCTTTCTGCTTGCTCGACGAGGTGGATGCACCCCTGGACGACGCCAACACCGAGCGCTATGCCAAGCTGGTGACCACCATGAGCAAAGGTACGCAGTTCCTGTTCATCAGCCACAACAAGATCGCGATGGAGATGGCCGAACAGTTGATCGGCGTGACCATGCAGGAGCAGGGTGTCTCGCGCATCGTGGCCGTGGACATGGAGTCCGTTGTGTCGATGGCGCAAGCCTGATCCCGACGGCGCGACATGAGCAGCTTGACCGTCGGCTTGGCGATCCTGGGCGGCACGACCCTGGCTGCCTTGGTGGCCTGGAGTGCCTGGACCAACCGCCGCCACACGCCCCGTCAGCCCGAGCAGGCCCCGCGTGCCCCCGAGCCCACGCGTGAGGATCCGCGGGGCGGTGGGGACCCCGCCGATCGTTTAGAGCCTTCCGATGTCGATGCCGGTGCCGATACGGATTTGCGACAGACGCAGGCGGCTTTCGATTCGGCTCACGCGCCCACCGGCGACTCGGATGACGATTCGCGCGTCTCCCTGCTGGACGATTCCCCTCTAGGTCCGGTGCCGGTGCCTGAGCGCAAGCCGCCGTTGGATGCCCTGGTCGATTCGATTGCACCGATCGTGCTCGATGGCCCGGCCGTCTCCGGAGATGCCGCCCTCGCGGCCTTGCCACCGACCCGCCGCGTGGGCAGCAAGCCCTTCGCGGTGGAGGGGCAAAACGAGGCGACCGACCAGTGGGAGATGCCGCAAGCGGGTCAGCGCTACACCGCCTTCCAGGCTGGTGTGCAACTGGCCAATCGCACCGGCGCACTCAACGAGATCGAGTTCTCGGAGTTCGTGGTCAAGGCCCAGGCCTTTGCCGATGCCGTCAACGGAACGGCCGACTTTCCCGACATGCGTGATGAAGTAGCGCGCGCCCGCGAGCTCGATCAATTCGCCAGTGCACGCGATGCGCAATTGAGCCTGACCCTGCGCGCCCGCCTGGTGGCCTG